>WJIX01000291.1 GCA_014730075.1 bacterium
ATGTTAGCCCGCGCCATCAAGAGAGCCAGATTCATGGCGCTGTTGCCGTTTGTTAAAGTCTATTTCCGCTGAGGGAGTTTTATTATGGAACTTATTCTTAAAGAAGATGTAGAAAATCTTGGTGCACGGGGAGAGCTGGTTGACGTAAAACCAGGGTATGCAAGGAATTATCTTATACCAAAAAACCTTGCAATTGTGGCTACCAAAGCGAGCAGGAGAATTCTGGAAGAGGAGAAGCGCCAGCGTGAGGTAAGGGAGAGAAAGCTCAAGCGGGATCTGCAGGAGACCGCCGAGACACTCAAGAATGTATCGGTAACCATAGTTGTTCAGGCAGGGGAGGAGGATCAGCTCTACGGTTCGGTCAGCGAGCGTGACATAGCGGAAGCGATAACCACGGAGAGCAGAGTTGATATTACCCCCAGGCAGGTAGAGCTGGAAAAGCCGATAAAGGTTCTGGGTGTCTACACCGTGACTGTCAAACTCCACAGCGAGGTGGAGGCGCCGGTCAAGGTCTGGGTAGTAAAGGAATAGCAAACCTTTTTTATCTTTTGAGACTGTTTCTCAGGAATGGAGGTCAGCCATCGAACTGCCACTGCATATTTTCAGGGAATATGATATTCGGGGTATAGTAGACAGCGAGTTAACGGATCAGGGGGTTAGAGACCTGGGCCGTGCGGCCGCGGTGACCTTCCTGAGAGAAGATATGGACACCGCCGTAGTTGGAAGGGATGTCCGCCACAGCGGCGAACGATTTTTCGCCGCACTCACAGAAGGGCTTATGGAGAGTGGAATAGATGTCGTGGATATCGGTGCGGTACCCACTCCGGTCTTTTATTTTGCTTCCAGAGTCTGGGATATACCCGCCGGAATCATGATTACAGCCAGCCACAATCCTTCAGAATACAACGGATTCAAGATTCTTCGAGGCGAGGTTACCATCTACGGAGACCAGATCAGGGAGCTGCATGAAATAGCCCGCATCGGTGATTTTGCTGATTCATCAGAGAAGGGCAGCCTGAGTTCCAGGGACGCCAGTAGAGAATATATCGAGTACCTGATCAATAACATTTCATTGGAGAGGCCGGTAAAGTTTGCGGTTGATGGTGGTAACGGGACTGCCGGACTGGTAGCGCCCGAAATATTCTCCGGCCTGGGGTGCCAGCCGGATGAGCTTTTCATGGAGCCGGACGGCTCTTTTCCGAACCATCACCCCGATCCCACAGTGAGAAAGAACCTGAAATGGCTGGTCGATTCGGTCAGGGAAAACAAACTGGAGCTCGGTATAGGGTTCGACGGAGATTCCGACAGGATAGGGGTAGTGGATGAACAGGGTAATATTATCTGGGGAGATGCCCTTCTGTCATTGTTCTCCTCCGAAGTCCTCCGAGAGAATCCCGGAGCAACAGTTATATTCGAGGTTAAGTGCTCCAGGGCGCTGGAAGAGGATATTATCAATAACGGAGGAAAGCCTCTTATGTGGAAGACAGGCCATTCCCTGCTGAAGAACAAGATGCTGGAGGAGGGATCATTGATAGCGGGCGAGATGAGTGGACACCAGTTCTTCGCGGACAGGTATTTCGGTTTTGACGACGCCATTTACGCCGCCTGCAGGCTCCTGGAGATTGTTTCGGCCAGAGAAAAACCTCTCAGCGATTTCTATCATCAATTCACCAGATACAGGTCCACGCCGGAGATCAGAGTTGAGTGTGAGGAGAAGGAGAAGTTCGATATCGTAAGGGAGGTTTCCGGGTATTTCAGCCGGACCAACAGGGTGACCACGGTGGATGGGGCCAGGGTGGATTTTGAGAAAGGATGGGGATTGATCAGGGCTTCAAACACTCAGCCGGTCCTGGTTTTCAGGTTCGAAGCGGAAACCGAAGAGGCGTTGAAAGATATTCAGGACAGATTTTCTGAAGCAATAGATAAATATGACCTTGATACTACGAAGTTGTATGCTCGATAGCCTTCAGGCGCCGGGAGATACTGATACAGGATTTCCGGCGGGTTGTACGGCTTGTGTTTGAGAACAGCGGGTGATTAAGTGTACGCAGTTATTCTGGCAGGGGGAAAGGGCAGGCGTTTCTGGCCGGCCAGCAGTGAAAAGAGACCGAAGCAGTTCCTCTCCATAGCCGGAGAACGGAGTATGCTGTCCATTACCTATGAACGGCTGTCATCTTTCATACCCCCTGAGAAGATAATCCTTATTACAGTGGAAGACCAGATCGAACTGGCAAGGAAGGAATTGCCAGATCTTCCCTCATGCAACCTTGTGGCAGAGCCCTCCGGCAGGAATACAGCTCCCGCGCTGGCACTGGCCGCTCTGATGGTGAGGGAAAGATCTGGAGATGAACCGCTCCTGGCATGCCCTGCCGATCATCTGATAACAGAAAGGGACAATTTCACTGACCTGGCGGTCAGAGCGTCGGGATTTGCCGCCGACAGTGAGATCCTGATAACCTTCGGAATAAAGCCGGAGTATGCCGCTACCGGTTACGGATATATAGAATCGGGAGGTGAGATTAATGGCGGAGGAGGGAATATCCTGGAGGTGAGGAGGTTTCACGAGAAGCCGGAGAGGGATCTGGCCGAGGATTATATCAGAAGGGGCGGATTCTTCTGGAACAGTGGGATATTTGTCTGGCGCCCATCAGTCTTCCTTCAGGCCTGGGAGGTTTACCTTCCATCCGGCTCTCAGCCGCTCCGCGAAATAGCCGGTTCGATAGGAAAACCGGAAATGACGCGGGTAATAAAGAAAAATTATCCCCGTCTCCCCGCCATATCGGTAGACTATGGGATACTGGAAAAGGCAGAAAATGTTGCGGTAATACCGGGAGAACTGGGCTGGAATGACGTGGGAAGCTGGGATGCCCTCTACGATATCCATGAGGCCGACGGCAAAAATAATATCAGTATCGGGGATTCCGAAGCGATAGATTCCGGAGGGTGTATTTTCTACAATCCCGGTGGCTTTACAGCCGCCATAGGGGTAAAGGATATAATAGTAGTATCACGGGATGGAATTGTGATGGTCTGCAGGAGGGGAGAAAGCCAGAAAGTCCGCGAGATTGTGGACTTGA
>WJIX01000292.1 GCA_014730075.1 bacterium
ATTCAACGAACTGAACATTCCTGAACCACTCATTTATCTCACCTCTGATCGATTAAGTTACTTGACCTTTCCTGAAATCGCGGAGCTGATCCTGGTAATCAGGCCCTCTGTCACCTTTGCTACCATACTGTAGGAGAGGTTGGCCCTGGCCTGTGTGATCATCTCTTCTTCCAGGTTCACGTTATTGACTCCATTGAAGTAATCGTCCCCATTCTTCTCCACCGTTATGGAGGACCGGGAACCGCTGGTTATAGGTATGCTCCCGGGAGGCTGTTGAACCGAAGCCATCCTGATACCTTCGGAGAAGACCCGGTTGAAATTATCCTCGAATGAAACATTGCGGGCCTGGTAACCGGGAGTCTGGATATTGGCGATATTCTGACTTGATACCTTCTGTCTCATTGAATAGGCAGAGAGAGCTGTCCGCAGCCTCTCTATCCCGGTTCTGGCAAGGAATTGATCGCTTATCATATCTTCCCCCCCTGCATCTTTCCTCCGTAACTGGCTGCCACCAGCGGGGCTGGTACGGCGGTCGCGGTTTCTTCCGTGGACGCGCCGGCCCGGCACCCGGTACTGAATATTATTTCGTTCTCTCTCTCAACCGATAGTATCTTCTCCACTATCCCGGAGATCTCCCTTATCAGCTCGGCGGCATCGCCGTATTTCCGGTAACCGCTCCGGTAATTTTTCTTATCCCTCTCCATGGACCTCTCGATACTTTCGATATCGTTCATTATCTTCTTCTTATTTCTCAATATAGCTATAACCTCATCCATCCGGCCCTCTATCAGCATCTCTCTCTGTTTCTCGGCCAGACTGAGTATTCTGAGATAGTTATCCTTCTCTTTTCTGTAACCTGAAAGCAGCATGCTATTCCCCATGATTAAGAATCTCCCTGTATCTTTCCAGCAGGTCAGCCCAGAAACATGCCGTCTCCGAGCCCTTACCGCATATCTCCCTGTAGTTGAGCTCCGAATCTGCGTATCTCCCCTTGATTATCTGTACATGAGGAAGAAGTATACGCAGCCTGCTGGAGATATCTCCGAAGGAGTAATCGGTGGACCTCTCCAGTATTGATTCGACCTCTTCGATGTGGCCGCTCATGATAGCCGCCCTCACATACCCACTGAACATGAAATGGGCTCTTTCCAGATCTATTCGCTCGGCAGGTATGGACTGTATAATTGAATTTATCAGTGCGTAAGCCTCATCCCACCTGTCCTGCCCGGCCAGAATTGAAAAATAGATCATATCCACTTCCACATCGGGCAGAAACCTCTTAAGCATCATATATCTGCCGTACAGCCAGTCAGGGTCTTCATTCTCAGCTATCAGGTACCTGAACGACTCGGCCAGCCGGCCACCCAGAGAATCCTTTACCGACGCGTCCCAGAATTCAACCCCGTTAAACAGATTCCTGACCATCTCCAGATCACCGGTCCTGATCCCCGCCTGCAGCAGCCCTCCGTATTCATCCTTCCTGAACAGCCCGTCCCGGTCTATACGCCGCAAAAGGTTCCACCACTCAACCGCCCGGTCATGGATCTGGAGGCTGGAGTAGCATTCTGCTATCTCCAGGATAGTCCTCATACCTTCTTTGCCGCTGAGAGTATCATAGGGGGTGTAAACCGAGAGAAGCGAGTCCAGCCTGAGGCAGTTACGCCGGAATACCATGTGAAGGCTGTCCGGGTCGGAAGGGCTGCTCTCCCAGTCCCCGACCGCACCTGACCTGAACAGGCGGTTCAGATACTGGAACTGCTTCTGCGCCGAAGCGTTGACCTCTTGCGGACCGGCCAGAAGAGCAGTTATGGTTATCAATGACAATAGGTACTTCACACTCAATTTCCTCCTGACCCTGCTTCTGCGCAATGAGTATGCCACGGCGAAGATACCGGAATTTTCTTCCCCGGAGGGAAAGTTATTCCCCCCGGATGGGGATTTTGCGCCTGCAGCCGGGGATACCGGCCCCGGCGCCCCGGGGGAAATATTGTCTGCCTGTTACCCCGCCGGAAGATGTAACAGGCACAGGTTGGAGAAAAACAGGCACCGGTGATAAGAATTCTTGCACACCCTGTTTCCGGCTGATTAACTGTGAATTTATATGAAAATAACTATATAATGGGATAAGAGGTTATATGGATCTGGATAAAAGCTTCCGGCACGCGGGAATATCAGGCTCAGTCTTTCATTGAAGCTATTACCTTTTCGGCAAGCTTTGAAACCAGCTTGCTTCTGACCCCGGGAGAATCATAATACCCCTGTTCGATCCTCTGCCTGGCTTTCTGTACTTTTTCCTGGCGCACGTTGTCAGTCCTTGATGCTTCGACCCTGGCCCTGTATATCAGGTTTCCCAGCCTGCTCAGCTGGCTGGTATTCCCTCCCGTTTCCCCGGCCCTTTCCCTGTCTCCGCCGCTCTTCTCATTCTTTTCCACACTGTTGCGATTGGTCAATTCCTCGATCTTGCCCTGATTCACATTATTTATCTTCATACTCATGATCTAATCACCCCGAGAAATTGTATATAATTCCCTTCGGTCTGTCAACCTGCCTCCACCGTTCCTGACCGGTATGCCGCTCTTACCCTGCTGTTGCTGTTGATCTCGCTCAGCTGATCCTTAACCTCGTCATACCTGATCTTCAGTCTCGCCATCGTCACCGCGTCCCGGCTGCGGATCTCCCGCAGAAATTCTGCCAGCCGTTCCCTGTTGTCACTGACCCGGAACAGCTGATTGAGCAGATCCGCTCTTTTCCGTATTCTATCAGTAAGCAAGTTCGGGTCCAAGTATGAAGGGGCTTTTTCCATCCCCGCGGTATGCTCCCTGATAGCTTCCTCTAATTTATTTATTCTACTGTTGTTAGGCATCTCTTTCACCGCTTTCCTCCCTCACCTTCAGCTCTCTCCAGCCGGCGCGAAGCTCCTTCACCACCGGAAGAATTCCTTCTATCCTGGTAACGGATCTTTCCATGTCACCCAGGACAACCTGCCTGTATATGAACAGATAGAGAGATTTCAGATTATTGGCCAGTTCACCCCCGTCATCCCTTATGGTGTCCAGCAGGTTCTGGGTAATATCCCTGGCCCTGACACAGTCGGCATGGGCCTGTTCACCCCTCTTCATCTTCTCAACCGCGCCGTTCAGGCGGCTGTAAAGCCCGTCATAGAGAAGATTGATCAGGGTAAGCTGATCGGAAGTCTCCACCTTGACCTTGTTATACTGTTTCATGGCATCATCAGCTGATCTGTCATTAACCTGCATACATTTCTCCTTCTTAACCAAACATCAGAGCATTATTGCTGTTCAGCTGTGAAAGCATCCCTGAGATTGCCGACTCCTGTGACTGAAATTCGGAAATTGCGGTTTCCAGGTTCAGAAACTGGGCGGTTAGCCGGGTTTTCTTCTTTTCGATCCTGGCCTTCATCGAATCGATATATTCATTTATGGAATCTTCCTTCGCTTCCAGGCCCTCTATCCTGGAGGCGATCGCGCCGTCCTCGGCGGTGATATCATTGATATAGTCGGTCACCCTGCTGCCGATCCCGGTGGAGACGGTAACCCTTCCCTGTCCCCCGCCCTGGGCGGACAGCTGTTCCCTGGTCAGGTTTACCTTGAGCCGCAGGCCGTCAGTATATTCATTTCCGTTGTTTCCGGTCAGGAACTGTCCATTCCCGGTTGCCTCCTCCCCATTTATGGTTCCGGCCACGTCGGTGCCCCTGCGGTAGTGCCCGGTGGATACACCTATATCTGTATAGATCGAATCGGAAGTCACATCCATGAATTCTATGGTGGCGTCGGAACCGTACTCTTCGGTATTGAAAAGGAAGTGCCCGTTTCCTCCCCCTTCATCCACGAACCTTACCTCGATATAGTTTTCATCCAGTTCCGAATCGGAATTGACCGCGTTCTCTATCGCTTCGGCAAGTTCAGCCCCGCTGGTGTAGCTCCCTTCAGCTATCCTTATCTCGCTGCCGGTATTACCGTTTACCTTCATCTTCAGGGTATTATTGGAGCTGCTGACGACTAGCGGGGAGATTCCGTCCGGGGAGGTTATTGAGCTGCCTTCCATATCTGCCTGCGAGGCAGCTACCGTTATATTCACCTCATACCCGTCATCGCTGACCAGATGGGATGGCCTGGTATCAGCTGAGGCGAGCATGAACTCGATATTGGCGTCGGTGGCGTTTCCGCTGGTGGAAAAGATATCCGCAACCTTACCGGGGTCCTCCTCCAGGACCTCCTGAAGGGTGGCCTCGTTCACTGTCAGTTTTCCGTCCGTGTCTGTGGTAATCCCGATGGAAGGAAGGTTATTATAGTAGTTGTCAGAGGTAAATACCATCCCGGTCATCTTGGACCGTACCGATTCGCTGATGCTCAGGGCGTAGCTGCTCCCGAAGAGGGCTCCCCCCTCTTCCCTGGTTTCCGAATCGTATGAAAAGTTCTTATTGAAGAATTCAACCAGCTTGTTGTACCTGTCGGTGAATTTGGTCACCGCTTCCTTCATACTTTCTGTGTCAGCTCCCACATCTATGGTTATACTGGATGAGGGATCCGCCTTGTGAAGATTCAGCGTAACTCCCTCGATCAGTCCCGAAATGGTATTGGAGGAGTTCTCTACCATTATGGGGGTTCCGCCCCCCTCGCTGTTTCCAAGGGTAATCTGCGAGTTGAGAGGTGCCTGCACGGTGGATGAGGTCACTCCCACGGAAAAGGTATCCCCCTCGGTCACCGTTCCAGCTTCCAGCGATATGGAAGCACCCCCGTAGAATTCGAATTCTGTACCGGGAGCTGCACTGGAAGGTATGGTTACGACACCGGATATATCTCCCCCGTCGGTATAAGAAAGCTCTATCTCATCGCTCCCCACCGTTCCCCCGCCTGTTACTGTGAATGAGAAGGTCGCATCGGTGTTTCCGGTATAGTTCCCACCCGATACCGCCTGTGAACTCCCGCTCCAGGTCCCGTTTACCACGTCATCCACACTACCCAGCTGCAGCCCGGTCCCCCCGGTAAGATCCTCATCAATAATTATCCTGGAGTTCTCCCCGGTGTCGTTGCCGGATAACAGGAGTTTGTAGGAACTCTCGTCCCCGCTTACATCCACCACCATTGCGCTCAGGTCGGCGTCTGATGCGTTGATAGCATCGGCGATACCCTGCAGCGTATTATTCCCCGAATCGACCTCTATCTCCACAGCCGAACCGCTTCCAACCTGTATTGATATGGTCCCGGTCCCTATGCTGGTGCTGTCCCTGTCCGAGAAAGCTGCCGAGGAAACCTGGTGCTTCTGTGCAAGCCGCGATACCGAGAATGTATAACTGCCCTCACCGGCGGTCCTGCCCGCACTGGCTGTCAGTACATCCTCGTCTGAGGAAGTAACATTATAACCGAGAAAACTCGTCCTCCGGTACACCCCGTTGGCGTCGGTCTTCAGGGCCAACAGATTGTTCTTGAGGACGCTGAACGCGTCTATAATAGCCCTGTTCGCTTTTATCTTGTTCTGCTCATTGTACACCGGCCGCATCTCATACTCTATCATGGTATCGATCAGCTCGGTTGTATTAAGGCCGCTGGCCAACCCGTCAACGCTCATACCAGCCATATTATTACTCCCTTGATATTGTCCAACATTCACTCTTCCAATCTGGTCTTTTTATCGTTTAACTGACGGAAACCTTTAGTAATTAGACGCCGGCCGGAAGCTTTTTCGCCTCGACGGGACTAACTGTTATAACTGACTGTTTATTAATATGATAGGGCGGCTAAAGA
Organism: bacterium; assembly: GCA_014730075.1. Classification (GTDB taxonomy): domain Bacteria; phylum Krumholzibacteriota; class Krumholzibacteriia; order Krumholzibacteriales; family WJIX01; genus WJIX01. The sequence goes on from WJIX01000292.1 coordinate 5,766, forward strand.
GCGGGAATAATTTTCTGGAAATGTGGATGTTTGTTCCGGTAACCTTCCACGCCGGAGCATATCAGAGTTTCATGGAGTAAACTTCGCGAAGAAATGACCTCATCCTGGATATACGGTCCAGCTCCTGGTGCGGGGGGACCTCCCTTACCACTTCCCTGGTATCCCTGTTTATTACCCTGACGTAATATCTCCCCGATCCGCTGTGTTTGATATGGCTCAGAGACTTGGTATAGGTTATGGACCCATTCCTGATCCTGCTCTCGGCCCTTTTCCTTTTCTTTCTGGCCCTCTCCGCTTTCTGCTGCTCCCTTACCTCTCTGACCTTTCTTATCTTCTCGCTTGCCTTGCCGGCTGTCCCTGTTCCGGCACCGGGCTTACCACCGGTCCGGGGTGTGGAAGATTGTTTATTCCCTGCGTTTCTTATTGAAGTTCCGTTCACCTTCATAGCCGATATCCATTTCGAACCGGTAGGTTTCCCGGCCTGGAAGCCGGGAAACCTTACCGGAAACCATCAGACTACAGCGAATCGTTTCCCATTTAGGAAAGCAGCTGCAGTACGACCTGCGGCATCTGGTTCGCCTGTGTGAGCATGGCGGTACCTGACTGAAGAAGAATCTGATTCTTGGTCAGCCTGGCCATCTCGGAGGCGAAGTCGGTGTCGCGGATGATAGACTCGGTAGCTACCAGGTTCTCTTCAGCTACTGCGAGGTTCTTGGCGTTACTCTCCAGAGTGTTCTTCTGGAATCCACCAAGGTCGCCCCTGCGCTGGGAGACTTCCTGGATTGCCTCATCTATTACCTCTATGGCGTCCTGGGCCTGAGCCGAAGTCAGAACGCTTATCTCGCTGAGGTTATTGAACATGTTGTCGGTGACGCCTGTTCCCAGTGTGGTCGCCTCCAGAGAGTTGATAGCGATCTCAACAGTCTGGTTGCTGTTTGCTCCAACCTGGAATACCAGGGCGTTGTCATTGACGGTTACGCTTCCGGCTGCTCCGGCCGCGTGAGCGGTGGAGATGGACAGTCCTTCTATCGCTGTGCCGTCATCACCGGTAAGGACCAGTCCGTCACCGGTAGCGGCCAGCCCGCCGATGGTCCCGGCGACATCCACACCGGTGTCTGTGATTGCCGTGGTACCGATACCTGTACTGGTAGCGGCCGCAGCGGTATCACTGACAACACTTATGGAATTGTCGGTCCCGTATCCGTCAGAGGTGAATACCAGCTGGTTGGATGCGTCCTCGGTTACGGTTACACCAGTGGACGAGTTGTAGTTGTTCAGCTCGGCCTTGACCTGATCCTGAGTCATACCGGAGGTGAGGTTTATATCCACACCATTAATGGTCACTGTCTCGTCGGCAGCCAGGTTGGCTGTCTGACCCGTGCCGGCGGTATCGACCGCCTGCTCGGCAGCAGTGGTGATGGTGATGGCATAGGTCCCCGCCACGGTATTTTCGTCGGCGCTCAGATAGGTTACTTCCGAGTCGGTGGCCGAACCGCTCATACCGCTGGTACCGTCGAGAAGTTTCTTGGTACCGAACTGGGTCTGGTCCGCGATACGGTTTATGGTGGCGATAGCGTTGTCGATTTCATCCTGATCCGCTGAAAGCATAACGGAGTCGTTGGAACCCTCGTTAGCCGCGTGAAGGGCCAGTTCCCTGATACTGTTGAGCAGGTTATGGACCTCGTTCATCGCTCCCTCAGCGGTCTGGATCATCGCCGTAGCGGTCTCGCCGTTTTCGATTGCCTGCCTGATACCGGTGATCTGAGCTCTCATGTTCTCTGAAATCACCAATCCGGCGGGATCATCAGCACCCCTGGTTACCCTGAGACCCGAACTCAGCCTCTCCAGTGACTTGGAGATGGTGTTCTCGGTGTTGCTCAGGTTCCTCAGTGAATTGAGGCTGCTGATGTTATGATTAATTCTGAAACTCATTACAAGTTCCTCCTTCCATGGAAATTAAAAAACTCCCGGCCTTCCCTGGTCAGAATACAAAATGAATTATCAATCCCTCCTTTCCGGTTTCTCTGATTTGAACCGGGTACTGCTATTTACTTTCCTTCTGTTTTTCGTACGTGGGATTAGGAACTTGAGAATAAATTTCGGGAGAAGGGGAAAAATTTTCGGCGTGAGCAAAATAAGGCCCCTCCGGTTCGGGCCGGAGGGGCCGGGGGAATCCTGTTATTCCCTTCTGTCCGTTCTACTTGAGCAGCTGCAGGACCACCTGGGGAATCTGGTTCGCCTGTGTGAGCATGGCGGTACCGGACTGCAGGAGTATCTGGTTCTTGGTCATTGAAGCCATTTCCTTGGCAAAATCAGTATCCCGGATTACCGACTCGGCTGCTACCAGGTTCTCCTCGGATACGGCCAGGTTGGCGGTGCTGCTCTCCAGGGTGTTCTTCTGGAAGACCCCGATCTCACCGCGCTTTGCAGAGACCTGCTGGATCGCCTTGTCTATGATCTCTATGGCGTCCTGGGCCCCGTCGGAACTCATCACATTGATCTCGCTGAGATTATTGTACTGGTTGTCATTCACCTGAGTACCAATATTGAGCGAGTTCAGAGCGTTGATCGCGATAGTAACTGTCTGCCCCTTGTTTGCGCCCACCTGGAATACCAGAGAATTGTCATCCACCGTCACCGATCCTGCCGCAGCCGCGGTCGACGAGATGGCAAGGCCTTCGGCGGCCGTACCGGTATCACCGGTCAGGACCGTCCCGTCACCGGTGGCGGAGTTGCCGGAGAAATCACCGGCAATATCCACACCGGTAGCAGTAAGCGCCGTAGTACCGATGCCGGTGCTGTCCGCCGCGGCGGCGGTATCGCTGACCACACTGATAGATATATCACTTCCGTACTCGTCGGAGGTGAATACCAGCTGATCGGATCCATCTTCAGTAACCGTTACCCCGGTTGACGAATTATAGTTGTTGATCTCGGTCTTTACCTGATCCTGGCTCATACCCGCGGTAAGATCAATATCCACCCCGTTGATGGTCACCGTCTCGTCGGCGGCAAGGTTGGCTGTCTGGGCGGTACCCGCGGTCTCCTGAGCCTGGGCAGCCTGGGTGGTTATATTGATATTATAGGTACCCTCCACCGTATTCTCGGTGGCGGATATGAAGGTTGCGTCGGTACCGGAAATACTGCCGGTAATACCGCTGGATCCGTCCAGCATCTTCTTGATACCGAACTGGGTCTGGTTGGCGATCCTGTTGATGGTGGCTATGGCGTTATCTATCTCGTCCTGGTCCGCTGAAAGCATCACAGAATCGTTCGCCCCCTCGTTGGCCGCGTGCAGCGCCAGCTCCCTGATGCTGTTCAGGAGATTGTGTATCTCGTTCATCGCCCCCTCGGCGGTCTGCATCATCGAAGTGGCGGTCTGGGCGTTCTCTATGGCCTGCCGGATTCCGGTTATCTGAGCTCTCATATTCTCCGAAATCACCAGGCCGGCCGGGTCATCTGCACCCCTGTTCACCCTGAGACCTGAACTGAGCCGCTCCAGCGACTTGGATACCGAGCTCTCCGTCTTTCCGAGGTTCCTCAGAGCGTTAATCGATCCAATGTTATGATTGATTCTGAAACTCATTCCTGTTTCCTCCTTCCGTGGTTACCCATGGTATTTAATACATCCCTGTATTGCACATATCAGATCTATCTAAAAGGCAATCAGGAGGGAATGATCCCGCTGTAACATTTCTGCTAACTCATATCATTCCTCCCTGTGCTCGTTTTTTCTTTTCAGGATGGACAGGAAAGCATCCCGGCGGTCCTCACCCTCCAGAAGAGCTTCACGGTTCGATCGCATGATATCGTTAAAAACCTCCTGGCGGTGAATGCTGATATCGCCGGGGGCATCTATCCCCAGTTTTACCTGATCACCGTCCACATTCAGTACGGTTACAAAAATATCAGTCGATATTACTATCTTCTCATTTACTCTTCTCGTAAGAACAAGCATAAGCTATCCTCAGGCGGTAACGCCGACCTTGCTCTCTTCCTCTTCCTTCAGCTGCCTGAGAGGCACCTCGGTATCATACCCGTAGGTATCGGGATCCAGGATCATCTGGCAGCCCACATGCCTGGTGGCGTTGACAACCAGCGGCCCCTGGAGGTTGCCGGTTACCTTTTCGCCCTTGTCTTTTACCGAAACAATTACCATTACCACCATCTCGTCGTCCTTCTCCATCTTCAGATCCTTCTTGGTCTCGGGATCTATGGTGATGGTGTATCCGGTATCGAAGATGGTCGGATCGGAAACAATGAATCCGATATTCGGCTCATCCACCGACTGAAGCCAGTGCAGGACCGAGTCATCCGAGAAGTCCATCAGGACAAAACGGGTAAGATCGGGCATGCCGACGAGCCCTTTCTCGAGAAGAATCATATCCTTCTCGTCGAACTCAATCTCGTCGAAAAAAGTAGACTTGATCTTCATTTTCGAACCTCCGTTTCTTTTGCTCAATTCATGTAATTAAGCAAACTCAAGTCATAAATAGATGATGCTGTCTGCAAAGCTGCCTGGTACACAACCTTCGCTTCGGAAAGATCTGTCAGGACCTCCGCTATATTCACATCTTCCACCAATGACAGGTCTTCCTCTAATCTGACCTTTGAAGTCTCCAGCTCGGACAGTATGTTCTCAGTCCGGCTGGCCTTGCTCCCCACTTCCGCGTCTATCTCAAGTATACCGTCGATAATATGGTCCAGCTCTCCTATGACATCCTCGATCCTCCCGGTGTCGTTATCCCGCAGCGCCTCCATGAAATCGAACATGGTGCCGAAGAGGGAATACGGTTGAATATCCATGGACCCGCCCAGCAGGCCCAGGTGGTCCGCTGTGGCTGCCGAATGCTCCGAGACGGTAAAGCTCTCTTCCGATATCAGGGTAAATCCATCCCCATCCTGGTTGATTTTCGCCTCCAGCGAGGGGACTGATTCGCTGATCCTGTCCAGAAAGTCTCCCATGGTGACCGGATAGTCAGGGACATGGAAATCGACGGTATAAGTTTCATCCTCTATAGTTACGTTGAAATTATCTACTCCGGCATCCAGGAGGTCTATGTCCGAAATCAGAGTTTCCAGGCCCAGTTCGGGGTCCAGAGACTCTCCGCGGAGGGTCCCCCCGGAGCTTACACCGAGTATCCCCAGATCGGCCGCGGCGTTGGAATCCTCTTCCTCCACCACTATCTCGCCGCTCGCACCGGTATTGGTAAGGATTATGCCGTTGTTTCCGCTCCCGATGGATGCGGTAACATCAAAGCTCACACTGTTAATGAGGTCAACGACATCGCCGAGAGTGTCGAACATCGCGATATCAAAGTGAACCACTGTCCCGGAGGTGTCTGTAATGTTGAAACGGCTGCCGTTGATCCCGGCGCCACCGTTGAGGTCCTGCAGGCGTGTACTGTCTGACACGTTGACATGGAGGCTACTGGAGCGATTACCCATCATCTGGCCCAGTTCCATGAATCTGGAACCTGGGACGGTAGCCTCTATAAGACGATCAGGACCGATCCTGAAACTGAAGGGGCTATCATCTCCCCGGTAACTGACCCCGCTTTCACCCCTGACGAAAGGCTCCCTCTCGATCATGTGCCCGCTGAAGATGTACTTGCCGTTGAACTCGGTATTGAGAAGGCTCCTCAAATCCTCAATTATTCCATCCACCTCCACCGCGGCCGCCTCGCGCACATTACCCACTTCGGCGCTGGAGCCTCTCATCTCCAGGGCCAGGCTCTTGGCCGAATCAAGAAGCTGCTTGGCCGAGAGTATGGTGGAATCGGTCATATTGAGATACGACCTTGCATCGTTGGCGTTCGAAGTATACAGCTCGTTCTGCTTTACCAGGTTGTTTATCTTCATCGCCTTCCGGACTCCCAGGGGATCATCCGAAGGCTTCTGGAAATTCTTCATGGAACTGGACTTGATATTCAGGTTGCTATACCTCTCCAGGCTTGATTGAATATTCCTGAGAGGCCATTTACTGAGCATTTGAAATGAAATTCTCAACCTTTACTCCTCCATTACATATCCAGCACTGTCTGTATAAGGCCGCTGACCACATCCATAACCTTGGCCGCCGCCTGGTAAGACTGCTGGTATTTACTGAGGTTCATCAATTCTTCATCCATATTAACCCCGGTAATGCTCTCCTTGCGCATCTCCAGGTTGTCCAGGATAAGCTGTTCATTCCTGACCATATTCTGAGCGTTCTGGCTGTGAATCCCTATCGCCGAGACGGTACCCTGGTACAGTTCATTGAGGGTCTGAGAATCTTCACCCGATATGGTCTGGTCCGCCAGGGCCACCATATCGTTTGCCAGCGAGTTATCCCCCACGGTGCCGTCGTATGAGGATGCGATCAGGCTGGAATTGTCTTCTATCGCCTGGGCTATTCTGATGTCGCTGGCGTCGGTACCCTCGAAGAAATCGTAACCGCTGCCTGAAGGGGTCCATCCCCTGTTGTGGATTTCGTTAACACTGGATATTATTACCTCCGCGATCCTGTCCAGGGACTCCCTGGCATCGGTCAGGTAACCGTCTCTGGACTGAATGAGGCTGGCCAGCTCTCCACTTCCGGCATCCAGGCTCCGGTGGCTTCCCTTGAAGCCGATATAAAGATCAGGTTCATCTGTTCCGCTCTCCAATACTGTCCCCAGCTCCTTGAACTCGGTCTTGTGAACTATATTACGGCCATTTATGTAAAGGTCCACCGACCCGAACTCATCTTCCTTGACATCCACCGAGACCAGGTGGGAAATCTCCTCCAGGACCCTGTCACGCTCATCTCTCAGGTCCGCGGCAGTCTTCACCATCTGCGCTTCGTCACCAGCGATCTGATCGTTCAGCTCCGCCACTCTCGCCAGCATTTCATTGAGACTTTCTGTCTTCTCATTGATCTGCTGATTGATGCTGCTTTCCAGCTCCATCAGCGAACTGTCCATGGAATGGAATTTCTGGCAGAGCATCCTGGCGGATTCCTTTACCGAGGCCCTGGCCGATTCGCTGGAAGGATCGGAGGCCAGGTCATTCCAGGACTGGAAGAAGTTCTCTATCGCCGAAGCCATGCCGTTTTCGCTGGGCTCGTTGAATATTATCTCCATCTTTCCGAGTACCGTGCTGGCGGCATCCCAGTCGCTCTTGAGGGTCTTCTCCCTGCGTATCTGTTCGGTATAGAAGTCTGAATTGGCTCTTCTTATCTCCGATACGGTAACTCCATTTCCAAGAATACCAACCCCTGTCCTGCTGGGATAATTGGCCTTGTACAGGACCTCCTGCCGTGAATACCCCGGGGTGTTCACGTTGGAGATATTATGGTTGGTAGTCTGCAGTGAATACTGAGAGCAGAAGAGCGATCTCCTGTTCATCTCTATAAGGCCGAATAGACTGGTCATCGCTACGCCTTCTCTTCCACGGCTACCGAACAGGTAACATCCTGCTGGTCTGAATTGCCGTAATCATCATTGTTTTCGGTGGCCAGTTCCTTCCAGAGGCTGCTCTGCTGTTCCAGCAGGTCCAGAGAGAAATTAACCAGGTAAACTGTGTTATGGTTCGCCTCCAGGAGCTTATCCCCGATCCTGATCAGCTCCTCCCTGACTTCATTGAGCATGGAGCTCAGGTCGGGCGTGAGACACTTCACTATATTGGAAAGCGTTATATTGCTGCTCGTCAGCTCCAGGCTGCTCCCCAGGTCCATTACGAATTCATTCCTGATCTTCTGCAGCTGTTTCAGTTCTCTGACCGTATTCTTCATCTTCTCAGTATTGTCTATCAGCTGGTCTACCTTGTTCTTCATAAGGTGCTGTTGTTCCGATTCGGACAGGTCCACCAGCTCCCGGCATACCCTGGTCTCCGACTCCATCACCGAGCACAGCCCCAGCACCTTCTGCTCCAGGATATCCCTGTCATTATCTTTTCTCCGAAACATCTCCCGCCTCTCTTTCTGCCTGGTAAAGTTTTTTCATGCTGTCAGGCCCCCGGTCCAGACGGGACCAGTCTGTCCCCCCATTGATCTCTATCCCGTCCCCATCCCGGGGCCTCTCTATCTTTCTGTAATTCTCTTCCACTTCCGGCCTCGGGGCCTGTTGCGGATTCATCCTGCTCTTCAGCTGCTCCGAAAGGGCCCTGCCCAGCCCCACGCCACCGTTTTCCACGTAGATATCAGCAAACTCCTTCTGCAGCATCTCCTCATATATTTTGCGCTGGAATGATTTCTCCACCATGGAACTCCTGTTCAGGGTGGAGAACATATTCCTGAAGAGCTGCTCCACGAATACCTCCTCGAACCCCCTGGCCGCTTCCTGCAGAGATTCGGCCTTCTCTGTGCCGCTGCCGGCGGAAGGGTGGGTCATGATTCCTGATATATTGTTAACTGTCATTTGCTTTCCTTTTACATTATGGTCAGTTCCGCGTTTAGAGCACCCGCTTCCTTGAGAGCCTGGAATATCGCCACGATATCCCTGGGGGTTACTCCCAGCTCGTTCAGCGCCGAAGCGATTTCTCCCACGGTACTGCTCTCTCTGACCGCCAGGAGGCGGGCATGCTTATCCTTTACCACAGTCTCAACTTCAGGGACCACCAGCGACTGCCCGTCCCCGAATGGCATGGGCTGGCTTACCCCGTACCTGGAGGTAATCTCTACCTGCAGGTTGCCGTGGGCGATCGCCACCTCGTCTATGATCACGTTACCCCCGATCACCACGGTGCCGGTCCTCTCGTTGATCACTACCCTGGCCGCCTTGTCCAGCTTGACATTGAAATTCCCCACATCAGCTATGAAAGCTACCGGATTGTCTTCGTAATCTGCGGGGACCTTCACCCTTATCTCCCTGGAATCGAGGGCGGAGGCAAGTTTCTTCTTGTACATGGTATTGATCAAGTTGGTAATATTTATGGCTGACTGAAAATCCGGATTGTTCAGCGAGAGGGTGAA
>WJIX01000293.1 GCA_014730075.1 bacterium
CCCTTAAACAGATCGATATGAAAGTGATCCCTACCCCCGCCTTCGACTTCAGGACCGGTGAACACCCGGCGGCCCAGAACTGAAATCCTCACCCCCGCTCTCTTCGGAACTATGGAGGTGCTGCTGACCTTGACTATACCGGACCTCAGAGAGAGCGCCTATTCAATATTCCGGTGCCTTCGGCCATAAGTGGGATTCTCCGGATAGTTGGTGGTAAGTTTGCCTGATGCCGGTATTAGCCTTACGGTGATGAATAGTTTGTGTCTTCTGGGGTATGTAGTTTCAGCAGGGCAGGCATCACTATTTTTCCTCCAGTCCTCTGCTCTGTAAAAAGCCGATGTAGATAAAAAAGAATACACAGATTTGCTTTGCTGCTTCCCGCACAGGTTGTAGATGCTTTAACATTGGGAACGAATGGCAATCGAAGAGAATTTACACAAAAGATGTTGCATGATAGTAAAAAAATATATTTAAATGAGCAATCAGAGGAGGATTGAATATGAAATTCAAGCATTTACTGGTTCCGGTTGATTTCAGCGAGTTTTCCGATAAGTCAAGCGAATACGCTTTGTTTTTAGCTGAACAGTTTTGCGCCCGGATTACCCTGTTGCATGTCATGGTTATATTCAAGGCAGATGTTGATGATGAAGAGCATCTGGAGTCCTATGAGGAAATGCTGAAAGCAACAGAAGAAAAAAGGGAAAAGAAACTACAGCAGCACTGCGAAAACGCCAAAAAACGGGATGTTGAGATTGATTCTGTTCTGACAAGAGGTATTTCGGCTGCGGATGCCATCCTGGATCGTGCTATAAAGGGAGATTACGATCTGATTGTAATGGGTACGCATGGCCGGACCGGCATCAAACGGTGGATGGCCGGGAGCGCCACTGAAAAGGTGGTTCACCATTCTCCCCTGCCGGTATTGACCGTTCATAAGGATATCAAAAGATTATCACTGCAGAATATTCTCATCCCGGATGATTTTTCTGATTATTCCCAGCAGGCGATACGGCAGGGGAAAACCCTGGCAGAGGCATTCGGGGCCAGATGCACCTTTTTGTATTCTGTAACCCAGAGAGAGCATGATCTATACTACAATATCAGCAGCAAACCGATTCTGGAAGCAAATCCCCAACTGGAAAACAACATCAAGAAAAATCTTATCGAACGCTCCGGAATGAATGAGGATAAGGCAGATTATGCAGTACTGGAGGGAAAGCCCTACAAGACAATTGTTCAATATGCAGAAGAAAATGATATGGATATGATTGTTATGGCTTCCCGGGGATTGGGAGCCCTGGCTCATCTGCTTATGGGAAGCAATGCGGAACGGGTGGTGCGAACCGCTACCTGTCCGGTGCTGACGGTCCGCAGGAGAAATTCCTGAACTGTAGTTAATTAATCTCATAGATCGAGTGCCGGTCGGCTGAAGCTGCCCGCTCGACTACTGCCTATTAACCTCCGCTGATTCTTACTCTTATCTCTCTCTGTAACGGCCAGGGTTATTTATCATTTTCATCATAATCGATATCCAGGTATTTCAGCTCAATTGAGGTTGTCCGGTAAACCCCCATGTAGCCGAATCCCAAAATGTCCTCAGGCATCCCGGAAGGTCCCTCAGAAATAAATCTGGCCTGTTCCTCAGGGCTGAGAGTCCAATTAGCGTGATACACCTGCTTTGGTGATAGCCATATTTCGGCAGGGTCAGGCAGATTGAATCTCTCACAGGCCATTCCAACCAGACTCTTGCCGAAAGCGGTTGCAAGATAAGGTGAGCGCGATACAGAAAATTTGTGGTTATAAGAGCCCTTTTCATGAGTTATTGAATATACCATAAATATTCCACTGGATGTCTTTCCCTGGGGAAGGTCGCCTTCCAGCATTGACTCAGAACTTTCATATATGTTTCCCACAGCAAGAGCTCGAATTTTATCGAGAACCTCGACGCACTGGTGAATATGCCCGACCGTGTAGAATGAATCGGTAAACGCCCTGAGATCTTTTTCAATTGATTTCTCTGAAGCTGAGTCCTGAGCGCCAACCGGAACGGCAACGAGACAGAATGCCAGAACCGCTGAAAATAAAAACCTTTCCATTTCTCCCCTCCTTCTGAGCCGTCCTCTAATTATCGCTTCACCGGCAGGCGCGGACCCCAGTAGCGAGTATTCTGCGGGGGTATATCCGTGCTGCCTGTCCCGTGTAATCGACGATTAGACATCAATTGCTAGCTTTCTCTTTTATTATTCCTTAAAATGAGCTTGGGCTGATGATATCAATATCTTTATCCCTGTTCAAGGATAATAGGAATCTGTCCGGTTTTTGTCTCTATAGCTGATAATTTTGTATCTTACTTAATTGTTATTCGCTGTCAGGCTCCCTTTATCTGAGCTAAAATCCTTGAAAGTTCAGCCCTGTCAAAATCCCGTCCATATAGCCTCAGAAAGATTTCAGCTCTTAGTTCCGAGGCAGAGATTTCACCCATGGAAGTAATGCCGGCGCGGACCAGTTCCCTGGCAGCAGAGAACATCCCGCATGCCATGGACAGACGCTCTTCAGGCGAAATCTCCATAAGCTTGCGGTTAAAAAGCTGTTCGTTGGTTCTGGATGTATCCTTCATTATTCTTTCAATCCGGAGAGCAGATTGCGGACTCCGAGCTCTCCTGCCCATTTATCAAGGTATTCCCAGTCCAGATCTTCTCCGGCCTGCAGAATTGCTCTGACGTCTTCCCGCTGGAGTTCTGATCTGGCTTCTTTGCCCCAGGCAAGCTTCGACAGTATCAAATCCTCAGGCGAGACAACCCATATTGGCAGATCCTCCAGACTGAATTGCCTGCGCCGGTTAAACTCCAGTCTCCTGTATTTACTTTTCTTTCTGACGATAAAGTCCGCTTTGATGATCCATTCATTATGAATGATGTTGAACATCGCTCTGGAATCAATTGCATCCCGGACTTCCTGCTCATCCACATAGCAATCCCTGCCGAACAGCCTGACGATCGTTTCAGAATCAGGAATCTGGCACTCAATCACCAGATCTATATCCCTGGTCATCCTTGGACGGGCGTACAGAGAAAGAGCCATTGAGCCTGTCAGCATGTATGGAATCGACGCCGAACCCAGCCGTCTCGCAATCTCCTTTAAAAATTCCAGTTGCTCATTCATCCTGAATAGACTATACCATAATCTAAATATTTTATCATCTTGATTTAAATGCAAGCAGGCGGTATCTGATCTTACTCATCACCTTCCGAGTTCAATTCCTTTTCTATTCTCTCTGCCAGAAATATCTTCACCAAGGACTGATATGGAATATCCCCTTTTATTCGCCGGCAGTTTAAGCTCAGCGAGCACCTGCTCGGGCATCCTGAGTGAGATATTCCTACGCGACGGCTTGAGCTTCGGAAGAACAACTCTCCTGGCTTCATCCCATTCGATATATTTGGAGGAATCCTCTTTTGCACAGAATTTCGTCCTTCTTGTTCAGTTTAAAAATCAGGTATCTTCTTCTTTTTCATGATTTGTCAAAGACCTCCCGTTCGTAAGCTCCTTCGTTAACCTCAATTGTAGACTATAAGGTGTCTACAAAACCAGGGGAAGGCCATAATGCTGAATAAAGTTTGTAAGTTCATTATTATTAACTGAATACAAGAAAGTGTAACGGGGGGTTACACTTTCCGGCGGTAATTGACAGGATTCTTCGGCAGATAGCCTGGAATTACTGTTATCAACCTCCCCCTTGATATAATCCTTCGCCCCATCTTCGGCCATCAGTGCTCTGCTGAAACCGTGCAGTTCAGCACAAAACGTGTTACCTCCTGAGAGGAGTTGGGTGAAATATGTTCTGATTCGGGCTTATCCCCCCAACACAACAGCCAATTTACCGAAAGGGCCCGAGAGATGGCCGAAGGAAACCTCTTCATGCCTGAATCAGGATAATGGCGACGAAGCAGAGCATAATTGGGACTGCAAACCCTCCCGTTTGCATTTCCCCTGCTGACATAAAAAAATAGAATTTCATATAATTCAGGTTCGATTCTGATAGGTAAGGCCCAGCGCCTGATCGTGAAGAAGAACCGGAAACGGAGCTCTGGATCGTTTCGTTCCCAGCTCAACGAGCGAAGGGATACCCCTGACTCTTCTGGAGGCTGCGGTAAGCGGGCTTCCGGCAGTGGCGCAATCAGTGGGAGAAATCCTTTAAAGCGGCGGCAGATTCGCTCAGCGGGTATCTGTACCCGGCAGGCAGCGAAGAAGCGCTGGCAGACCGGATTTACATGGTAATTTCCAATCCGGGAATGGGAAGCAGAATGGGCCAGAAAGGGAGGGAAATAGTAAGGAAGGAATTCAATGCCGGCCGTTCAGCCGGTGAGCAGGACAAATTATACATTCAGTTAATCCAGGAGGCCAACCGGTCAGGGAAACGGTAATCGGCAGAAGAAAGTCTAACCATATAAATTCAGACCCGGAGCCTACAACCCGCCCTCCAGCATCCACGATATGCCGTAGCGGTCTCTGAGCATCCCGAAGTTTTCTTCCAGAGGGAATACCACCCTTCCTCCAGTAGAAAGGCGGGCGAACACACGCTTGAGGTCGATTGTATCGGAGAATCTCACGAAGATGGCGAAATTCTCCGCCGGGTTAACTCTGCTCTCCGGAAGTCTGTCGGAAGCTCTGAGAATCAGCCCATCCGCTCTCAACACCGAATTAAAGATCCCGCCACCCTTCCCCTCCGGCACATCGAGGCCCGATTCGGCGAATGTTTTCATCTCCACGATATCGCCTCCCAGGCATTTCTGGTAAAACGTCATCGCATCCCTGCAGTTTCCGGCGAACATCAGATATGGTGACACCTCTCTGGTCGCCTGCTCGCTCTTCTCGCTTGCTTCTTTCTCCCCGGTGGATGAACAGGCCGCCACAAGAAACGCCGCTAAAATAAATATCGCCAGTCTTTTCATGTTTCAACCTTCCTTAAGAAACTTTATGAATTCCGTATTTCAAATTAAACTGTAATAACAGAATGTTCTATTATCCTTAATGTGTAAAGGGCTTAATCAAATCATGCAAGATCTGCCTTTCAGGCATCTTTTCATTTACGTCGATTGTTCTCATTGTTTCCGCTTCGCTGCTTTACCTTTCAGGATGCAGCGAGAGTGATTCTCCATCCGTACCATCAGACCCGGATGAGGCCTCGGTATCGCTTTCCACTCATTCCCTGCAGCTTGGAATTTCAGAAACCTATCAATTCATCGTATCGGTGAGCGGCGGGCAGGCAAATAATGTAACCTGGCGCGTGGACAGCATCATGGGAGGAAGCTGGGAGCTGGGTACCATTACCCAGTCGAATCCGGCTGTATATACAGCGCCAGACTCCGTTCTCTCGCAGGCTGCGGTTCAGGTACTGGCGATCTCAGAGGATGATACCACTAGCTGCGACAGCTGCTCGGCTACCATCACATTCAATACAGTGTATGTCAACCCCTCTCCGGCAACGCGGTCGGCGCCTATCTCTGCTGCCGGGAAGATCTGAACCACCAGCCAAATCCGGATTTCGGGGGAGGGGCAAGAGGGAGTACGGAGGGAAACGACTTCTCAAATACCGGTAACGGAATCTACAATGAGACAGCAAACCTGATCTACGCCATCTATAATATCCGGGAAACTGTCTGAATGGATCATTCAGCTGCCGTGCCACCTGTTTTAAGCGGGTAAGTGCCGGTTTTCCTTCTCTTTCTCTTTTCGTTCCAGATGAACAGAATCGGAACTATAAAGAGATTGGAAAGAGTGGCTGTTATCATACCACCGACCGTGGGAGTAGCTATGGGACGCATAATTTCGCTTCCGGTACCGGTGGCGAACATCACCGGAAGAAGCGCCAGGATGGTGGTAGCTGTGGTCATCAGAACAGGTCGGACTCTGGCGGTGGACGCCGCAATTGCCGGTTCCTTGATATCACCCATCCCGCTTACCCGGTCTCTCATATAGCTGAGCACAACTATCCCGTCTTCCACCGCCACGCCGAACAGGGCTATATACCCCACCCATACCGCGGTGCTGAATTTAATGTCAAGCAGGTACTGCAGCGCAACTCCCCCCACGAATGCGAACGGAAGTGCTGAGAACAAAATCAGGGAAGAGGAAAAAGACCTGAACTCTATGTATATCAGCATAAAGATGACGAAAATACAGATCGGAACCAGCATCAGGAGTCTCCGGTCCGCGCTCTGCTTATACTCAAACTGCCCCGCTATGCTGTAGTAAGTCCCTTCCGGCATGGCAGGCCTGACCTTTTCGGCGAGCATCTCCCTGACGTTCCCAACGAAATCCATCAGGCCGGTCTGGTCGGTATTTATGGAGACAAAAACTCTGGAGTAGGGGAGAGTATTTTCTGTTGAGATCATTGCCGGGCCCGGCACCCTTCTTATCTTTGAAAAAAGCCTCAGGGGCAGCAGCCTCCCTCCCGGCACCGGCACCATAATATTCCCGATTTTCTCCTCGCTGTCTCGCAGCTCGCGGGGATACCTCACATTAAGAGGATACCTCTCCCTGCCCTCTATAATGGTCGTAATATTCATCCCGCCGGCGGCAGTGGATATGACATCCTGGATGGTCCCGACTGAAACGCCGTAGTGGGCCGCTGCTTCCCTGTCTATATCTATTTCCAGGTAAGGTTTGTTTCCTGTCCTCTCAGCGTAGGGCCCCAGGGCGCCGGGAACCTCCCGTAGGGCATCCTCTATCATCAGCGCCGCTTTCTCGATGTTCCGCAGGTCGTTCCCGAACACCTTTATTCCCACCGGGGTCTGTATTCCGGTGGAGAGCATATCTATGCGGTTCCTGATAGGCTGAGTCATAATGGGGCTTACTCCAGGCATTCTGGTCTTTTCCTTTATCTCTTCGATCAATTTTTCCCTGGTCATTCCATCCCGCCACTGGTTCCGGTCTTTCAGTTTAATCACAGTCTCTATCATGGCGACCGGAGCCGGATCGGTAGCCGTTTCAGCCCGGCCCAGTTTACCAACCACCATGGAGACCTCCGGGATATCCGAGATCACCATATCCTGTATCTCCATCACTTCCTTTACTCTGGTAAGAGAGGCTCCGGGCAGAAGTACCGGCATGAACAGAAGATCCCCCTCATTGAGCGGTGGCATAAACTCAGACGGAATCGCAGTGATCATCAGAAAAGCTCCCAGCATAAGCAGAAGAGCCAATATTATAACAGATCTGCTGTATCTGACAGCCCATCTTATTACCGGGCGGTAGGCCGCGAGTATCCAGCGGGTCACCGGGTTCTCGTCAGGACTTCGCAGCTTCCCCTTAAGCAGCATGACGCTGAGAACCGGCAGCAGGGTAATGGAAAGAATCGCCGCGATGGTCATCATCAGGGTCTTGGTCATCGCCAGCGGCCAGAACAGCTTTCCCGCCTGCCCCACCAGGGCAAAAACCGGGATGAATGCCACGATGATTATCAGTATGGCGAAAAATATCGGTTTTCCAACCTCTCTGGCCGCCTTCACTGAAATCTCCAGGCGGGTGTGCCAGTCCGAGCTGCCGCTTCCGGCCTCGGAAAGTCTTCTGTAGATATTTTCGGTCATGATAATTCCGGCGTCCACCATAACTCCAATGGCGATCGCTATTCCTCCAAGCGACATGATATTGGAAGGAACCCCGGCAATTTTCATGAACAGGAAAGCACCCAGTATACTGAGGGGCATTATCAGAGCTATCACCGCTGTGGACCTGAAATGCCAGAGGAAAATGAACAGAACCAGCATTGCCACAATCAATTCCTGTATCAGGGCCAGAGAGAGAGTTCCAGTGGCCCTGTCTATTATCTCGGAACGGTCGTAGAACGGTACTATCTTTATCCCCGGAGGAAGACCCGCTTCTAAATCATTTATCTTATTCTTGATCCTGTCTATCACCGCCAGAGGGTTTTCTCCGTAACGCATTACCACTACCCCTCCCACCGCCTGGGCTCCTCCCTTATCCAGCGAATTCCGCCTGAAATCAGGGCCCAGCCCCACCTCCGCCACATCCCCGACAGTCACCGGCACTCCGTTATCGGAACCGAGTACCACACTCTCTATATCCTGAACACTCCTGATGAATCCGAGCCCCCTGATAATGAATTCCATCCCCCCCTCCTCAAATACCCTGGCTCCCACATCTCTGTTGCTTCTTCGAAGCTCTCTGACCAGATCCAGTATCGATATCCCCCTGTTATACATTTTAAAGGGGTCAACGGTCACCTGGTACTGCCTTACATATCCTCCCACTGACGCCACTTCGCTGACGCCCTCCACCGCATTTAGCTGGTAACGGATATACCAGTCCTGGATGCTGCGCAGAGTCCCCAGATCGGTCTCCGCCAGAATCATTTCCCTGCCGTCTTCAGGGCATTTCCCCATTTCTGTGGAGGTTATCTCGGGATGTTCCGGGCAGTAGTAAACATTTTCAACGGTGTACCACAGAATCTGGCCCAGGGCGGTGGCATCCGGGCCCATTACGGGAGTTACACCCTCGGGCATGTCATTCTGGGCAAGACTCAGTCTTTCCAGAACCCTGGTTCTGGCCCAGTAAAAGTCGGTCCCCTCCTTGAAAATAATATTGACCAGGCTGAATCCGAAGGCAGAGGTTCCCCTCACCGTTTTCACCTTTGGTATACCCATCAGGCTGGTAGTCAATGGATAGGTTATCTGGTCTTCAATATCCCTTGGAGAGCGCCCGGGCCACTCCGCAATTACTATTACCTGCAGCTCCCCTATATCAGGAATTGCATCTACCGGGGTTCTGTATACAGCCCATACACCCGCCACTACCATCAGCAGAACAGCGGAAATCACCAGAAAACGGTTTTTCAGGCACCATTCGATTAATCTGTCAATCACGCCCTTTCCCTTCCTTTCCGCCAGTACACGGTGATAGAAGATCCTGATACAATATTCAGCTTAATGCCTGTGCCCATCGCTCTCGCTCTCCTTCCCCAGTGCGCCTCCGTAGACTTCTTCCGCCTGCCCGGTCAGCCTGCTCTGGCTGTCTATCAGAAAACTCCCCTTCTCCACCACCCGCTCACCCTCGGCCAGACCGTCCAGGATTACGTAGTAACCATCAGAAGAGCTCCCCAGGGTAACGTTTCGAAGCAGGTAGACCCCTTCCCTCTCCTGTACAAAAGCTACCGATCTGGTGCCGGTATTGACCACCGCGCTCTTCGGAACCGCCAGAACCCCCATCCCTGAGTTGTCCACGCCAGCAGCATGGCCGGAATGCTCTGAATGATCGGCAGTTGAAGCAGCCATTCCTTTCGATCCTCTCAATGGAACCTCTATGTTCATGGCAGCGAGCATGCCCGGCTTGAGCAAATTGTCTCTATTGTCAACTTCTACTCTGACTTTCAAGCTCCGCAGCGAACCGGATAGAAACGGCTCCATGAACGATATCCGGCCTTTGATTGACTCTCCGGGGAGAGCTTCGAATTCGATTTCAGCGGTGAGTCCTTCCTGAATCAGATTCATGTCATTCTCGAACAGGTCAGCCATAACCCAGACGGTGCTCAGATCAGCGATATGAAACAGGGGATCTCCTTCCCTGACGTAACTCCCTTCTCTGATATAACTGTGAACCAGCGTTCCTGAAGAAGAAGCATGGATGAGCAGGGTTTCCTGTACGTCGCCCCGCTCGGACAGCTCTTCGATCTGCTGCTCCGTAATCCCCCACAGGAGCAGCTTCCGGCGGGCGGACCCTGACATGTCCGAACCTGAGGCAAGCAGAAATTCCTTCTGTGCCGATATGAGCTCCGGGCTGTAGAGAAGGGCAAGGGGATCTCCCCCGCTTATGGTCATACCGGTATAATCCGCGTACAGTTTTTCAACCCTTCCGCCCACTCTTGCCGATATTACCGACTCTCCAGTTTCATCATATTCAACCAGGGCGGGTGCCCTGACCAGCTTTACCAGATTCCGCCTGGAAACCTCCACCGTGCTGATCCTGGCCAGCCGGGCCGCGGCCGGGCTTATGGCTATTCTGATTTCATCCTGCTTTCCGGCCCCCTTCTCCCTTTCCACGTACACCGGCACCAGGTCCATGTTACAGATGGGGCACTTGCCCTCCTGGTCCTGCTTCACCGATGGATGCATCCCGCAGGTCCAGTACAGTATCTCCCTGCCGTCGCCAGTTTCTTCCGCATGTCCGGCTTCCTTCTCAGCTTCCGCGTAAACCGGCACCAGATCCATGTTGCAGATAGGGCACTTGCCCTCCTGGTCCTGCTTCACCGATGGATGCATCCCGCAGGTCCAGTAC
>WJIX01000294.1 GCA_014730075.1 bacterium
GGGTATGAATATGGCCAGCCTGATAACCAGGGGAGAGCCGGCCATAGACAAAGATATTTTCAGTACATTAAGCCTGTACCGCGATTTCGATTCAAGCCGGGCCGAGTCGCTCAAATAGTTTTCTTCTATTCCATTTCATTATACCGCGGCGGATAATATGAATTACCGGGGCCTTAATAGATGCTCTATTAGACCGGAATGAGCCAGTAACCGATCGAATACCGCGATGAATTGAAAAAATTCCCTAAATAAAATGTGCTGCCGTCCGAATAGTTAATACGAGGTGTTGCTATGACTAAAGTATTAATTATTGAGGACAGCAGAATCTCCCGGGAACTGCTGGAGAGGGAGATGGAGGAGAAAGGTTACCAGTACCAGAGTACCAGTGATGGTTTCGAGGGCCTCAAGCTGGCAAAGAAGATCAAGCCGGATATCATCCTTCTGGATGTGATGCTCCCCTCCATGAACGGGTTCAAGATCGCAAGGCTTCTGAAGTTCAACAAGAAGTACAAGGATATTCCGATAATAATGCTGACATCAAGAGATGTGGAGGAAGATCAGAAGACAGGGCTCTCCAGCGGGGCTGATATATATATGTCCAAACCTTTCGACTCGGAAATACTCGAGGCGGAGATGAAAAAGCTCCTGGGGGATAAGGTCAAACAGGGGATATAATAATGTCTGTATTTGATTTCACCGCCGTCGACTCGGAAGGGGTCGAGATAAGCGGACGGATGGAGGCAGCAAGTGAATTGCAGCTGATCAACCGTCTGGCGGCCAGCGGTTACTTCCCCTCCAGGATTAAAGAGGACAGTAAGAGATGGGATCTCTCCTCCATACTGGAGCGGGCAGGGTATGGAGATAAACTCAGCAGGAGTGATATACTGCTGTTTACCCGGCAGGTAGGATCCCTGCTATCAGCGGGTATACCGCTTACCACAACCCTGTCTCTGACCGCCAGACAGACCAGAAACAGCAGCCTGGCGGAGCTTGCCGACGGTATCAGAAACGGAATCGAGGAGGGGAGTACACTGTCGGAAGCGTTCCAGGAGAGAAGAGATATCTTTTCTGATTCATATATATCGATGATCAGGGCCGGTGAGGAATCGGGCAATCTCCCCTCTGTGTTCAAGCGACTTGCCGATCTGATGGAGGTTGAGGCCCAGCGTGTTTCTGATCTTAAATCAGCGGTTACATACCCGGTTATTCTGATCCTGGCAGCCATAGCGGGATCGGTGTTTCTGATAGTGGGGGTATTCCCCACCTTCGCCAAGATTTTTAATAAGGCCTCCATCTCGCTTCCCTGGAGCACCAGGTACATGCTGGCCATCGGCCAGTTCGCCAGGTCCAATTATCTGATAATAATTTCAGCTGTCGCAGTCCTGGCTGTCTCGGCATACCTGTATCTGAGGACAAATGGGGGCAGAAGGAGGCTGGATATTGTCAAGCTGAGGCTGCCACTGTTCGGCCCCATATTCCTCAAATCGAATCTGTCCAGGATGGCTAATAATTACGGGGCACTGAATGCCAGCGGTATCCAGGTATACCGCACCCTGGAAATAGTGGCAGAGGCGATTACAAATTCGGTAATCAGGGATGCGGTCCTGCAGGTCAGGGAGAGGATAAAGGGGGGCGAGACGATAGCCAAAGCGTTCGAAAAGGTGGGGAAATTCCCCCCACTGGTGATTCACCTTCTCTCCATAGGAGAGGAGAGCGGCCAGATGAGCGAAATGCTGGAAAAGATATCTGAATATTACGATCTGGAAGTAGAGAGGTCTATCAGGAAAATGACCAAGACTATCGAACCTGCCCTGATACTTATTATGGGTGCGGGGGTAGCTTTCATGTACCTCTCTCTTATAACCCCGATGATGCAGATGATGAAGGTGGCTAAATCCGGCGGGCTCGGCTGACAGGTCGGGCGCCACGGTTTACATAGAAGCAATAATGGTTCTAAGGGTGTATTAAAGAGGAAGGAGTTCTGATGAAAAGGAAAGTGAGAAACGGCGGTTGGACGCTGATAGAGCTGATCATAATAATTGTGATCCTCGGTATCATCGCTTCGGTAACCATCCCCGCGTATATGGATATGACCAGCAGCGCGGAAATAAATGGATGTCAGGCATCACAGGGTACTATCAGATCGGCGGTAGCGATGCATTACGCAAAGAACAAGGGTGTACTGCCTGACAGTCTTACCACCGGGATGTTTGTTAATGATGAGATACCGGAATGTTCGACTTCGGGGTCAATAACCTATACCAAGACTTCGGACAGTACATTTACGGTGCAGTGCAGCATACCGGAGCATAATACTCCGGCAGTGAATCCTTAACGGGGAGATCATTGATGAGGGCGGATCAAAGAGGTGTGGCCCTCGTCTCTCTTATTTTGCTGATAACGGTTTTCGGAGTCCTGGGGGCGGCGACTGTTCAGCAGCTGTCCCAGGGCTCTGCGGCCGGTATTATCGAACTGAACCGGGCAAGGGCCTTTTATCTGGCTGAGGCGGGGTTGAATGACTCAATATGGGAACTGAAATACTCGGAGAAGCTCTATGGAGCAACAGGAGAGGAGTACGGGCTGATATCGCCCCGGACTGTTTCTTTCGAGGGCTCAGTTTCCGGAACCTACAGCGCCCGGGAGGATGATAACACCATCCAGTCTTCAGGATTGGCAGGGGGAGTGACCAGGGAGCTGATGCAGCGGATAGAGACGGGGGGGAGAAGTTATACCCTCTACAGATTTGATACTGGCGGTGATCTGATACTTGAAAGGGGCGTCGAGGTGACCGGCAATATGTTCACAAACAGCGGTTTGACAGTTTCCAATCAGGTATCCACTGACACCAGTTCCGTGTATATATTCCTCCCGGAAGGTGAGACTGCCAGTTATGAAAGTGGTGAACCCTTCCCCTATGACAACCTGGATACGGCCCCTCCGCCTCCTGTGCTGAGTATTTCATGGTATGATTCGCTGATAAGCGAAGCAGCTTCCGCTCCAGGAGGAGCAGGGGTATGGGGGACGAGAACCCTGCAGGAGGTTGAATTGATAAATGGTAATCTTTTTATTTTACCACTTTCATTAATAAGCACCCCACACGACAGATCGCTGGTAGTGGTTGATGGCTCCGTTACAGTCCTGCCCTGGGTAGCATTCGGAGATAATATCCAGATAATTGCGGCCGGTGGGATCAATTTCGTGTCAAGGGCCCGGCTGGGCGATACAGAAGGCAGGAGTGGAAATCTGCTCTTTGCCAGGGATGGAGAAATACAGGTTGGGAATTCAGTTGAGGTTAACGGAGTGATACTGGCAAATTCCAGCTGCAGCGTAAAAAGGGCGGAAGTGAATGGACTCCTGTGGGCGGACAATGTGGAGATGGACCGGGAGGCCGAGATAAGAGGGGCGCTGTGGGTGAACAGAATCAACGGGGATGACCTGGAGAGGGATTGCAAGGTCCTTGATTTCAGTGATTATATGCCGGCCAGCCTCCCTCGGGGGCTCTCCGTCAACTGGGGGAACAGCAATCTGCAACTTGCCGAAAACGGATGGAGAGAGCTGAATTGATAGATCGGATTAAAGATATGATGAACATTCGAACTGAAGAGAGCGGGATTCCGCCATTATCAGTCAGAGCTGGCAATGGCGGATACTCTCTAATAGAACTGATAGTAGCAGTGGTGATTCTGGGTTTTATTGTCACCTCTTTTGCTTCGGTCGGAACGAACATTCTATCTCTCTCCGTTAACAACGATAACCTTGCGGCGGCGGTAAGGATAGCCAGGAACAGGATGGAGGAGTCTGTAAGAATCGGCCCGGGCGCGGTAACCACCGGCTGGAACGATCAGTCTTCCTACCAGTGGCGGAGAGAAGTTTCCGTCCTGAAGTCCGGAGATGAAGGGGCTACCCTCTCAGAGATTCGAATCAATGTGAGAGATGACGGGGGTCTGTTATGCACCCTGGTTACACATGTGGCAGATTGAGAGTGCCTGTTATGAGACAGTATGTTGACAACAGTTTTGGATTTACACTGATTGAGATGGTAGCCACCGTGACCGTGCTCGGTATAGTAGCGGCGGTTAGCGCCCCCCTGGTGGCGGATCTGGTTTCAGCGCTCTCTCTTGCAGGAGGTAGCTCCTCCGAGGAGCTGGTACTCCGCGAAAGCTACAGCCGGCTGTCAGGGGAGCTGAAGGAGGCGGTTGAATCTCCGGAA
>WJIX01000295.1 GCA_014730075.1 bacterium
TCCCTGCATCAGGCCGGGGCCGCACTCTTTAGAGCCCCCTCACCACATGACTTTCCGGTTTTCTGGGGATTGGCATTTCTGGGGGCGGTGATTGCCATCAGCTTCCTGGTAATGAAAAAGAAGATAAGGCCATCAGAGGTGATAAAATGAATATTGAGGTAAAAGGGCTAAGCAAATGGTATGGGCAGGTGATCGGGGTGAATGATCTTGAATTCACTATCGGCCCCGGGGTCACCGGCTTTCTCGGCCCCAACGGGGCCGGGAAGACTACCCTCCTCCGGCTGCTCACCGGACAGCTGAAACCGAGCAGGGGTGGGATTTCGCTGGGAGGCAACCCAGTCTGGAATAACCACTCTCTCATGCGGGATATAGGTTACTGCCCCGAGAATGACTCCTTCTGGGATTATCTGACCGGATTCCAGTTTGTCACCTCAACCCTTAGGATGCACGGGTTATCGTCCGGCCAGGCGGAGGAAAAGGCCCTGGCGGCAATATCCGAAATGAAAATGGAGCAGTACCGTGACAGGAAGATCGGGGGCTACAGCAAAGGAATGCGCCAGCGGATAAAGGTAGCACAGGCGGTAGCGCACCGCCCGGAGGTCCTGTTTCTGGATGAACCCCTGAACGGCATGGATCCGCTGGGGAGAAAGTCGGTAATAGAACTGATCAGGGATTCCGGAGAGAGCGGCAAAACCGTGATCGTCTCCAGCCACGTTCTTCACGAAGTGGAGGAGATGACCGACAGGATACTGCTGATCAACCACGGAAGGGTACTGGCAGAGGGGAATATCTACCAGATAAGGAAGCTGATCGATAACCACCCTCTGCGGGTAACCATCATATGCGACAGAGTGGATATTATGACCTCCCGGCTCCTTGAATTCGAAGATGTCTCCAGCGTGCAACTGAACCGGGAGGCTAATCAGATAACGGTTCAGACCCGCGCCCCCGACGAATTCCACAGGCGGCTGCCGCGGATAGCACTGGATAATAACATTAAAGTCAAATCGATATGGTCCCCCGACGAAAACCTCGAAGCCGTTTTCGATTACCTGGTGAGGTAATAATAATGGGTTACTTATTCAGGTTCTTTCTAATCAACAGCATCAGGTGCAGAAGGACCCAATGGCTGGCCTTTCTGGGGCTGCTCCCCGTTATGTTTGCCGGGCTCATCCTGCTTCTTAAACCGGTCCTGCTTGAGCATGGTACCGACGCTGCCTCACTCTTCCCGGAGGTATCGGTACTGCTTTATATTCACTTCCTTCTCCCCCTGGCCGCCATATTCAACGGAACGGCGGTCATAAGCTCCGAGGTGGAGGACGGTACCCTCCCCTACCTTCTAACCAGGCCACTGCCAAGAAGGACGATCGTTCTCTCCAAGCTCCTGGCCGGGGCCGCCGTAACCGCGGTTATTCTGACTCTCTCCATCGCGCTTACCTATTCCGTGATGAAACTCGGATCAGGTATCGGGGGATTGATCACCGGCGCCGGCGACTATCTGGGTATGGTGTGCATTCTCTGCCTGGGGCTGGCTGCCTACATGCCTCTCTTTTCTTTCACCGGGGGGGTCCTTAACAGGCCGGTACTGGCAGGACTGATTTTCGCTTTTGGCTGGGAGCCGGCAATCAGCCTGATCCCCGCTAATATCAGGTATCTTTCGATCTCGCACTACCTGCACCTTTTATACAGCTCCCTATTCGGCGACAGTTCCATAGGAAAGAGCGCCGGCGAGGCCATCCTCAGCATATTCTACCGCCCGGAAGAGATACCGGCTTATTACGCTATACTTATCCTGATACTGATTTCAGCCACATTCACATTCCTCTCAGCATCCCTTCTCCGTGTAAGGGAGTACCGGCTGGATAAGGAATGATCTCCGTACAATTTAAGTGGATTGACAAAAAGTAACAGCCCGCCTATAATCCTGACCTGTTGGCCCTTTTTCTTAAAAAGCGGTATTATGAAGCGACTGACTCTCCTAATCGTTCTGGTATCGATCCTCGCGGGGGGATGGACTTACCTGAATTCCACGGAGGAATTCGCCGGACGGACCGGAAAAGGCTGCTCCTTCTGCCACCGCAGCGCTTCGGGAGGACCCCTGAACAGCGTCGGCATAGCCTACGCCAGAAACAGCTACCGCTACCCCATCCCTCCCAGGATCCTCAGGAAATCGGAAACCATAAGCACTCCCTTCCACCGGACGATGCGCCTGATCATGGGGTATATTCACCTGGTGGCCGCCTGCATACTGGTGGGAGCGATATTCTATGTCCACATAATGATAAAACCTCAGAAGCTGACCAGCGGAATACCGCGCGCAGAGAAGAAACTGGGGATGAGCTGCATGTTTACCCTTCTGGTAACGGGAATATACCTGACCTGGTACAGGCTAGATTCTCCGGGAGCGTTTCTGGAGAGCCACTTCGGCATACTTCTGCTTACCAAGATAATACTGTTCGCGCTGATGCTGACCTCCGCGCTCCTTGCCATAACGGTAGTCCATTCCAGGATGAAGAAAAATGCCGGCGGCGGTGGCGAGGAGGGAGACGAGATAAGCAGATCCAATATATCCGAATTCGACGGAGAAAGCGGAAGGGAAGGGTATCTTATTTACAGGGACAGGGTATATGACATCTCCGGAAGCGACCAGTGGGAGGATGGTGTGCATTTCGGCAGGCACAGAGCCGGAGGAGATATGACCGGCGAGATGGAAGGCGCCCCCCACGGAGAGGAGGTCCTTGAAAGGGTCCCGTTAATAAAGAAGCTGGCCGGGCCAGGCAATGGCGGCGGCAATAAATCAAAAGTGAAGAGAGTATTCATATTCATGGCCTATGCCAATATGGTACTGATTCTTCTGATCCTGCTCTGCGTCAGCAGCTGGTTCTGGGGCTTCCCCATAGCCAGCGATAAAGAAGCGGAGGCGGCCATCGCCTCCTCTGAAGACTGCATGGAATGCCACCGGGGAGAATCACCCGGAATATATCATGACTGGGACAGAAGCGTCCATTCCATGGTAGGGGTAACCTGCAGCGACTGCCACCAGAGGAAACCGGGTGGAGAAACAGTGAGTATCCGGCATCTGGAGCATTCCGAAACTCCCGTTTCGGCCCTGGTAACACCAAACACCTGCGCCGGCTGTCATCCCCTGGAGGCCAGTCAGTACAGCCGGAGTAAACACGCCCATACTCTGGAAATAATTAACAGTATGGATAAATGGATGCTGGACGGAATGAACAACCGTATCGAGAGAGTGAGCGGCTGTTATGCCTGTCACGGGAGCAGGGTGAGTTTCGTGGATGGCAAACCTGTGGAGGGGACCTGGCCCAACGTAGGTGTGGGCAGGGTCAACCCGGACGGCAGCCTGGGAAGCTGCACCAGCTGCCACACCAGGCACAGGTTTTCCCTGGTGGAGGCCCGAAAACCGGAGGCCTGCGACCAGTGCCACCTGGGGCCGGACCATCCCCAGATAGAGATATACAACGAGTCAAAGCACGGTACAATATATCATGCGTCCGGAGATTCCTGGAACTGGAGAACCGACGATGCCAGATGGTTGGCGGGCAGGGACTACCGGGCCCCTACCTGTGCATCATGCCACATCTCGGAGGCTGACACCGTAAAGAGGAGCCACGATGTAACCCGCCGGCTCTCATGGGAGCTGCAGGCGCCTCTGACCATAAGACCAGCCGATTTCAGCACCTTCCCCTCCGGCACTCACTGGAGGCTGGAAAGAAAGCGGATGAAGACAGTCTGTCTGCAGTGCCATTCGCCGGAGTGGACCGACGGGCACTTCGCCACTCTGGACAGTGTTATTTCTAACTATAATGAAATCTACTACGGGCCGGCAAAAGAAGTGATGGACGGGCTCTACTCCTCAGGCCTGCTATCAGACAAAAGGTACTTCGATGAATACCTGGAATGGGAATTTTACGAGCTCTGGCATTATGAGGGAAGAAGAGCCCGTATGGGGACAGCGATGATGGCCCCCGATTATGCCTGGTGGCACGGTTTCTATGAACTCAAGCACCGTTACCTGCTGTTCATGGAGGAGGCGGAAGAGGCGAGAAAATCCGGAAGCAGGCGCAGATTCCCTCACTTTCCGGGGAAGCTGCGGAAATGATCAATCACTGCCGGCAAGCCGGTAGATTTCACCGCCCAGGTCTATAATATATATTTCCCCATCAGCATCTTCACCGAAGCTCACTATCTGAAGATCGGTATCCAGCAGAATTTCGGTCCTTATCTCTGTTCCGTTACTCATCATCCCCCATATCGTACCGTTGCAATAGTCAGCGAAGAAATATATGCCTTCCATCTCAGGGTATGAATTCCCCCTGTAAATATAACCACCGGTAACTGAGCACCCCTGGTTGTGCCCGTACTCGAATACAGGCTCGGTCAGCCCGGTCCGGTCGCAGGTGTCGGCCTGATAGCAGTGGAATCCTTCCATAATATTCCAGCCATAGTTGAGGCCGCCCGGGCTGCCGGCGGGCTCCATATCGATCTCCTCCCAGGAGGTCTGGCCTACATCCCCTATATAGATATCACCGGTCTGTGTGTCGAATGAAAACCTCCAGGGGTTGCGCAGTCCGTAAGCCCATATCTCCTCCCGGAATTCCGCGTGTCCGGCGAATGGATTGTCTCCGGGGATATCATACGGCTGAACTCCACTCTCCACATCCAGACGCAGGATAGAACCGAGAAGGGTCTCCGGGTCCTGCCCATTTCCCTCCGGATCTCCCCCGCTTCCTCCGTCTCCAATTGAGATATAAAGGTAACCATCCGGGCCGAAAGCAGTCATACCACCATTGTGATTAGGATACGGTTGTGAAACCACCAGGAGGTTCTCTCCGCTGGCCGATTCCGCGCGGTTGGAATCCTGAGGGTCGATACTGTAACGGGCCAGAACGGTGGCTCCATCACCGGTGCGGGTGTAATCGACGTAGAAATGCCCGTTCGATGAGAAATCTGGTGAAAACACCATCGATAGAAGACCCTGCTCCCCTCCGTAGCTTACCTGAGAGCTCAGATCCAGGAATGGTTCTGACAGGACAGAATCACCGGATAGGATTCTTATATATCCGGGCTGCTCCACCACAAACAGCCTGCCGGAACCGTCACCCGGGTCCACAACCTGCACCGGAGTGTTAAAACCATCCTCTATAAGTACAATTTCCAACGAGGGCATCGCCGCTTCAGAAGGACCGGATGGTCCTTCATCGTCACCGCATCCGAATTGAAGAAATAAGAACAGCAATATCAATAAAACAGTTTCAATACGGTTCCGGCTGGAATTGGATGAACAGTTATCTTTATTCCTGTTAATTACAGTTTCCTCCGCCTGCGGGGGACAGAAGCAAAAACCCCTGCCATATTTTCATCATAACCAATCCCGACGAGAGATACAAGGTGTTTTGGGAAATGCCGATCCCGCTGCTTTATTCATACCCTGAACAACGTGATGCGATAATACGGCAAGCTATTATTTAGCAATCGGACTGGTAAAATGTTCATATCAGGGCACCAATCTCAGCCATAACAGATACTATATCCCGCCCGGGCTCATTCTTATTTGACTCCGGTTTATACCATCGGGCAAACCGGCCGGGAAACGGGCATACGGTGATAACTTGCTGAAATCACATATTTCACAGGTTATCAGCGGCATGTTATGCTGAAACCCCATAGCTGTTAATCCGCCTACTATCCAGACAGGGGCGGTAAATATCAGCACGAAACCATTTGAAATTGTTGATACCGTACCCAGGAAAGCATACCCCCCCAGATCCCCCGCGTTGGAATCATAACGGGCAAGCCTGGCACTGATCACATCCGCCTTAGAGACAACATGGAATTCTTCATCAGCCAAATAAACGGTATCCCTTCCTATTGCAATAAGCTCACCTCCCAGATCGGGGCCGGAGGTTCTTGTGATCTGAACCCATCCTCCCTGCGCTCTGAACGGCACTTCATCAGGGTTGGGCAGCCATCCCCGGGGCGCATGTGAGGCCGAGCAGCACAAGAGAAAAAGGCACAAGAGAGATACAGATACCGGACTGATTATTCTACTGTTTGACATAACGGCTTCTCCAGAAATGATACTCCATCTTATCTTCCACCTTCTTGTACTGAGGCGCCAGTCGCCTCAGAGCTCTCTCCGGACTCAGAAACATCTGTGCGAGATATTGTGGATTCTCCTCCTCCACCCATTCCTTCCTTATCCATTCCAGATAGTAACCCCGGCTCTCGACAAACAGGTCATACACAACCTCTTCAGATGGGATTTTGTACCTGAGATAGTAGGTATTACCGGGAAGGGTGGTTAGAACTCTCTGCGAATCGAGCAGCAGTTCTCTGGAATTCCGGTCCGGGTTCTTACCCCTGATAACCAGATGAGGATGAATCCTGACCGGTTCGATCCTCTTTGAAAGCGAAGCAAGAGCCACCCGGTCAATACGCCAATTACCCCGGGTCATCTTCAAACGCACCTTCTGTGATCTGCTACCGAATTCGTCCAGGTGAATCAGATGGGTATCCACTGCCAGGGGACCGTACTCGCTGATCCGGCCGGCTGTCTTCCATCCGCCCTTCGAATCTTCGATCAGTATCTGGATGCCGCCCAGAAGTTCATGAATGGAATCCTCGCTCTGGTTGATTTCACCCCTGGCGATTCGGGCAAACCAGGCGCCCGCCTCGCTGCCCATATATGCATAAGCCTGATAAAGAAGATAGGTCGACAGGAGGGTCTGCCGGCAACTGATCATCAGGGCGGCATTCTCTTCCGGCAGATCCCGGAATTCCAACTCTATAATCTCCTTGCTTCCAAGATATGAAGAATCCGCCTTGCTGAAACGCTCCCGGCTGTCCCGGTATGCCAGAAGTTCCAGGCAATCCCCCTCGCTACCCCGCGCGGAAACCGGGGCCTGCAGGTATTCAGCCTCCCAGAATATCCCCTCCGCATCAGCAAGCGCCCGGCTTGCCCGGTTCCTTGGGACTGCAAGAAGATCCACGTGCCGAACCACGTGAGTTTCCAGCGCTTCATTCCTCATTTCGATACCGAAATCTTCTCCCGGAAGTGCGCTGAAATCAAGGTCATCGATATCAGATGCCTCCAGTGAAGGGGCGATACTGGCAGAGAAACCCTCTGCCCTGGGCCTGAGTCTGTCCATCCCCTGAATATAGAAAGTCGGGCAGGAACCGAAACAGGCCTTGGGGTTGATTATACATGCTGTTGTAACCGCAGCGGTAATCCCGGTGAATACCGCAATAGCCTTAACAGAGGAAGATGTCTTCAGAGAATTTGTTTCGAAAACAGCAACCTGTCCTATACCGATATGGAATTCACCCTCTTTTAATGTATCACGGGCTGCACTGAGATGCACTCCGGCACCACAAACGCTCTCACCGTCCGGTTCAGCCCACCACTCCCCAAGCACATAGATTTCCCCGCTTTTCATATGTACCTTGAGAAAGGGTGATGACTCCCTGATACTCTCCAGGTTCTCTTCGGATAGTTCCTGAAAGGAGCGGGTATTAATAATTTCCCGCTCCACCTTCTTGAACTCGGAGCATCCGCCGATAACCAGGCAACACAGAATTACTGATGTCATCAATATTCTAGAATGATTTGACATGATCGATCCCCTTCCCTCGAAGCATACAATAAACTTATACCTTACCGCAGTAAATGTCCAAGAATTAATGTGGAGTTGGCCCAACAAAACCTTGCGTTGGCCCCATTCTTGCGAATAAACTTATTGAATATTATCGAGAAAATGACTATAAACATTTTTTACACCGGGGTTCACAGGCAACCTGAGATAAGGGAGGAATCAGATTGGAAATCAAATCTAAATTGAGAGAATTTATTACTGAGAATTTTCTGTTCGGTTCGGATGAGGACGGATTCGATGACGATGATTCTTTCCTGGATAATGGAATTATAGATTCGACTGGAGTGCTGGAGCTGGTATCCTACATCGAGGAGGAGTTCGAGATGGAGGTCAGGGATGAGGAGCTGGTGCCGGACAATTTCGATTCACTGAACAAGCTGGTCAGCTACATCCAGAATAAATCCTGAATGCTGATTTCCCCTGAACGAGGTAAATAATGCTGGTCCAGGAATTTCTGGAA
>WJIX01000296.1 GCA_014730075.1 bacterium
GGGAGGGGGAGCTGGAGCGGGCGGCGAATTGGGGCAAAAGGGTGATTTCGGGCTGACAACTGAAAGGAGAAATTTTTGAAAAAGAAGGATTATATTGAGGTGGGCAACCCGCACAGGCTGCTGACTCCCGGCCCTGTTCTGCTTATTACCGCCGGAGACGGCAGTGAAGACAATATTTTTTCGGTGGCCTGGAGTACGCCGCTCAGAAAGGAGCCTCCCATGGCTGCCATACTGAGCGGGAAGGGCCATTATACCTACAGATTGATAAGGAAAACGGGAGAGTTCGGTATAAATATACCCGATCTATCCATGGCGGAAGCGGTGATCTACTGCGGCAGGAACAGCGGGAGGGATGTGGACGATAAATTTGCGGGGGCGGGACTTTCCAGGATTCCGGCATCCAGGATATCGGCCCCCCTGGTAGCTGAGGCTGCAGCGAGGATCGAGTGCAGGATATCACAGGTGGTGGACATGGGTTACAGCTCGCTGCTGATCGCAAGCCTGCTGCGCACGGAGGTCAGGAAGGATTACTATTCTGAGGATAGGTGGGATTTCAACGATGGCCTGAAGCTGATCCACCACCTGGGGGGTTCCCGGTTCGCGGTAAGTGGTTCTGATCTGGAGGTTGACTGAGGTTAACGGACAGGGTGCTGCGTCCCGGTTATATCAGAGGTCATCTCCGGCAATATCCCTGTCGATCTCCAGAAATTCGACCGGCGCGCCGTTATGTTCGATAAATGCCACGGTAACACCGGGGGACGGGCTGTTCGGCTCTATAATTACATTCTTCCCCCGGATAGCCTCGCTGAGATTCTCAACCTCGAAAGCAACATGGGCTACTGTTTTGACCAGCTCCGGGTAGGGGGCATCTTCCTCGAACCTTATCCATTCAAGGCCGAATGGGTCGTCAGCGCAACCGGAAAGGTACATCTTCAGCTCCTTCAGGTGTACTTCTCCCTTTCTTATCTCCCGGGTTGGAATACCTATATGGTGATATTTCATTGCAATCTCCGTCATTGAATGAGGCATCTTTATTCCTGGGAGCATTGTAACATATCCAGTCCCGCAGGGAGAGGATGAATGAACGCCTGGCGGGGATAACCCGCTGAAGGGGTGAGGACAGCCATCCCCTTCGCTCTCCAAGAGCTGCTTTTTTTCGTGTTCAGATATCTGCCTCTGCAGACTCTATGCATTGCTCTCAAGATTTACGTGATATCGCTCCGGTCGATTGACCTCATCCCCAGCTTTCATGAAGAAGCTGATGATAAGGATTCCCTGCCCATGGCCGTACCTGCTCGAGGCAGACGTGATAAAGGGTGGTCTCAGGAATGATATCCCCGGGGTGTGCGCCGGCGTCAAATTATTTGTTCCCTTCCCGTTTGGGGATGGCCGGTATATAATGATTCTGAGAACATGGGAGGTAGCGTTATGAACTGCGGCGGAAGTAAAGAGAACGATCTGGAGAAGGCCTATAATCTGGAAGCGGAAGAGACCGGCTGGTTCGGGCCGGAAGTGGTGTTCGGGCTTTCCTACAGGTATATCAAGCCGGGGCAGTCCATCCTTGATATAGGAACGGGTACAGGACTGGCGGCTTTGCTCTATATCAGGGCGGGCCTGAAGGCACACGGAATGGATATCTCGGAGAGGCTTCTTGATATATGCAGGGAGAAACAATTCGAGAGCCTGGTCAGGCACGACCTCACCAGAACCCCATACCCATATCCGGACGGCAGTATGGACCACGCGGTATGCACTGGAGTATTGAATTTCTTCGATGATCTTTCCGTGGTTTTCAGCGAGACTTCCAGGATTATCCGACCGGGAGGCCTTTTCGGTTTTGTGGTGGGAGACCGGTACGGTGATATGAGCCCGCGGATCGAAATTGAGGCGAGTGAGTCCAGTTCGAAGGAACCGGTGACCATGTACAGGCACGGCCGTGAAAGGGTCAGAGAATGGATGAGGGAATACCGGTTCAAAGAGTTGAGAACCCTGCCTTTCACCGTGTATATGGACAGGGGGCGGCAGAGGGATCTGGTTGTGAGGGCTTACCTGGCAGAAAAACTGGCCGCCAGCTGAGATGGCAGGATTATGAGGATATGGGATATAAATCCAGGGTATCTCAACAGGCAGAGTCTTCTGGGAGAGCACCGGGAACTTCACGCCATACATTCTATTATTGAGAATGACAGAAAAGGTTATTCCAGGCACCCGGAGACGCTCAGGTGGTACGGGTACGGGTGGGCGCTCGGGATGCGCCACCGGTTGCTGGCCGCTGAAATGGCCCTTAGAAATTACCGTGACAGGACTCCGGTTATTTCCTCTGGAAACGATGGGGTGTGGCCGGAGGTTTACATAGATTCGCCGAACCGTCAGTTTGAGATTCTGAAATCGAAATACAGTCAGAAGGAGGGAGGAAGGATCACCCTTCCGGAAACCAGGCAGCAGCTCTGGAGCCATCATAAATATTCAGTGCTTGCCAGGGATGAAGGATTTTACAGGGGCCTGGGCCCGCAACTGGCAGCCGGCTCCGGCCCATCTTTCGAGGAGCTGGCAGGAATCCTTACCGTACTGCTGAGACAGCCCCCTTCGGCTGGAGGTATCAGAAACGCCATCCAGCATATGTGGGGCCATCTCTCCGGTTCTTCTCCGGGGCTGCCCGGGAACACGGATTCCTGGCAGCCAGCCGAGCTTCTCACTCATGTCCAGGATAGGGCGATGGAGACGGCAGAGAGCTACCTGGTTTCTTCAACCGCACTCGGTGAGCTGATGGCCTGGATCGCCCCGTAAAATATCAGCCATACCTGGGAATATTAACTAACTCTTGAAAATGTGATGAAATTGCTTGAACCGGGGTAAAATCCTGCTGTAAATTTCACACAGAAGTTACTGCGCGGACCTTTGGAGGGAGAGAACTGAGATGTGGAAATATCTGGCAGGATGGATACCGATGGTGCCGATTGCAATTCTGAACGCCGCCATAAGGGAAAAATTCCTGGCGGGCCAATTAAGCGAGTTGGCCTCACACCAGGTCTCCACCGTTACGGCGGTTATCCTGCTGGGATTATATATTTTTCTTCTTACCGGAAGGGTGAGGATTGAATCGGGCCGCATGGCCCTGCGTATCGGACTTATATGGCTGGGATTGACATTATCGTTCGAATTCCTTTTCGGGCATTACATAATGGGAAATCCATGGAACAGGCTCTTACATGATTACAATATTACAGCCGGGAGGGTCTGGCTGTTTATCCCGGCCTGGACAGCCCTGGCCCCATATATCTTTTACAGGCTCAGGGAACGGAGCGGCTGAAAAGCTCCCTGCGGTAACTGAAAGTGAAATATATCTTAATGAGAAAAGCAGCGAAAGGGTAGTATAAATGAGCAAAAGAGCGGTAATAGTTGGTAATTCGGACGGGATCGGACTGGCACTGACGAAAAGACTCCTGGAAGGAGAATGGTCGGTAACCGGGATCTCCAGGAGCGGCAGCTCCATTGATCATTCATCATACCGGCATATTGTGGCCAGGGTACAGGACGATGAATACCCGGGTGCTGTCGAATCGGTACTCAACGAAAGCGGGTCCCCGGATCTCTGCGTATATTGCGCGGGAATAGGTGAACTGCTGGATATATCCGATATGAGGGGAGAAGAAAGGATTTTCAGGGTAAACCTCATGGGGATGATCAGAACTGTTACCCGGGTTATCCCTGCCATGGCCGGAAAAGGGAGCGGACATTTCATAGGTATATCCAGCGTGGCGGACGAGATTTTATCCCAGGAGGCTCCAAGTTATCACGCCTCCAAGGCCGCATTTTCAAACTACCTGGAGGGGCTGGCCCTGGCTGTCCGGCCCAGGGGTGTTTATGTCACCAATGTCCGCTTCGGTTTCGTGGATACAAAGATGGCTAAGGCGGATGTAAAGCCATTCATGATGACAGTGGATAAGGCGGTCGAACACCTGCTCAGATGTATGGAGAAAAAACCTGTCAGGTATACCGCTCCAGGAATAGTTATTCCGCTGGTGAAGCTGCGGTCCCTGATGCAGAGAATAAAGATTATGTAGCACACCGCCACGGCATTGTATGGGGCTGTGGCCGGATATTCCTGCCAGGTTTTAAGGCCGCAGAAGGGAAGGAGATAGTACATATCGAAAAGTTTGTCAGAAAGAGCAGGTTTCTTTCCTGGGCTCTGAGGCATGACCCTGAACAGATAGGCCTGTCTCTGGACCGCGGTGGATGGGCTGATATCTCGGAGCTGATCAGGTGCGCTTCGGCACGAGGCATACGGCTGGACCGGCAGATAATATGCGAGATCGTCAGTACGGACAGCAAGGGGAGATATCAGCTCTCCGGGGACCGGGGCAGGATAAGGGCCCTATATGGCCATTCAAAACCGGTGGAACTTGATTTGAAGAGAAAGGAGCCGCCCCAGGTCCTCTATCATGGTACCGCCACCCGGAATGTCGATTCAATAATGAAGAAGGGCCTCCTTCCGGTTAAACGGCAGTATGTGCATCTCTCATCCGGCCGGTCCTCAGCACTTGAGGTGGGGAGAAGGCACGGCAGGGTAATCCTGCTGGAGGTCGATTCAGGTTCCATGAACAGGGAGGGAATCGATTTCTATAACCCTACCAATCAGATCTGGCTGGTACGCGGGGTTCCTCCCGGGTATATCACTCTCTGTTAATATTGTTAAAGGTGAACCTCAGTTGCTGAAAATAAGGAGAGAATAATGAACAATAACCGGATCAAACTGCTGGGACTTGCGATGGCGGCATTTTTAATGCTCTCTTGTGATACCACTCAAAGAGGGGAGGGTACCGGAGAGCTCCACTCAGGGGCAACAGGGTATGATTCAGCATTGGCCAGGAAGTATGGTGCTGATGAATATGGGATGAAAAAGTACATATTCGCCTTCCTGAAAAAAGGGCCGAACCGCAATCTGGATCCTTCAGAAGCTGAAAAGCTGCAGAAGGCACACCTTGATAATATTGCGCGTATGGCTGAATCCGGAGAACTGGTACTGGCAGGACCATTTATCGAAAGCGGTGAAATAAGGGGTATATACATCTTTGATGTTGAAAGCATGGAGGAGGCTGAGCGGTTAACCTCTTCCGATCCTGCTGTAAGGGCGGGCTCTCTGGCAATGGAGCTTCATCAGTGGTATGGTTCTGCTGCTCTCGGGGCGGTTAATAAAATACACCGGAAAATTTCCAGGCGTGGGATAACAGAATAGAACCGGCGGCGGGGCCGCCGGTTCTACCGTTTCATAATCTATCAGATGTAAGAGCTCTTTCCTAGAAGTAGAAGTGGAATCCTACGTTGGTAACGCTGTTTCCGAATGTCTTTACGTCCATGGTGGAATCTCCCACCGCATCCGGGGGTGAGGTGAAAATAATGTTGAATCCGTGATTGGCGTCAATGGAGAAGTTCTCAGTCATGAAAACTTCAGCGCCAAGGGCGAGCTGACCGGTAACCTGGGTCCAGGTTTCGTCCAACCCTCCGGTGCCGAATTCACGGTCGTCAAGGATGCCGATTGTAATTCCGGGGCGTACGAAGAAATGGGCGCGGTCATGATCCCAGACTTTGATGGGAACACCCGCTTCAAACCAGAAGCTGAATGTGTTGGTGGTTGCAGTTGAATCTGAAGCGGAAGGATCGGCAACTTCTTTCATGCTCAGGCCTAATCCTGCATCGATAGCAACTTTGTCTGTTGCCCAGTAACGGATAGCCACCGGAGCATCAGAAGCATAATAGCCGAGCGCGAACTTGCCCTTCATCATGTCCTTGCCCATTGCGGCTGCGGGCACCATCAGTGAAACGATGACCACAGCAAGGATTGCCTTTTTACGCATAACAACCTCCCTGTTTAGACC
>WJIX01000020.1 GCA_014730075.1 bacterium
CCTTCTTACATGGCTCCACGGTTCTTTCGATCAGGTGCCCGGCAAGGTTCTCGAACTTGGCCCTGGTCAGCTTCATATTCAGGTGCTTGGGACCGTTTGCGTCCGCGGTCACGAAAGGAAGGTTCAGATCTGTCTGCTGCACGGTGGAGAGTTCGCACTTGGCCTTTTCAGCAGCTTCCTTAAGCCTCTGAAGGGCCATGGGGTCCTTGGAAAGGTCAACTCCCTGATCCTTCTTGAATTCATCCACCATCCAGTCAATCAGTACCTTGTCGAAATCATCTCCGCCAAGGTGCGTATCGCCGTTGGTAGCCTTGACCTCGAATACGCTGTCGCCCAGCTCGAGAACAGAAACGTCGAATGTCCCACCCCCGAGATCGAAGACCACTATGGTTTTCTCCTCATCCTTCTCCATTCCGTATGCCAGAGAAGCTGCGGTCGGCTCATTTATGATCCTCTCTACCTTGAGCCCGGCAATTTTGCCCGCATCCTTGGTAGCCTGGCGCTGACTATCGTTGAAATACGCCGGAACAGTAATCACCGCTCTGTCCACCTTGCTTCCCAGGTGCTTTTCCGCCGATTCCTTGAGGTGCTTTAGAACCATGGCTGAAATCTCTGACGGCGAGTACTTCTTGTCGTCCACCTGTACCCGCACATCACCGTTTGGCCCCTCCACTACCTTATATGGGACTTCCGAAA
This sequence comes from bacterium, assembly GCA_014730075.1. Lineage (GTDB taxonomy): Bacteria > Krumholzibacteriota > Krumholzibacteriia > Krumholzibacteriales > WJIX01 > WJIX01. The sequence goes on from WJIX01000020.1 coordinate 697, forward strand.
TCTCGTTTGCCACCTCTGAGTGTTTTCTCCCCATGAATCTCTTTATTGAAAAAATGGTGCTCTCAGGGTTAGTTACCGCCTGCCTCTTGGCCAGGGTTCCAACCAGTCTTTCACCATCCTTGAATCCTACAACCGAAGGAGTGGTCCTGCCCCCTTCCGGGTTGGATATTATTACCGGCTCTCCACCCTCCATTACCGAAACGCATGAGTTGGTAGTCCCAAGGTCAATTCCTATTATCTTACTCACATTTTCCTCCTTTAACGTATAAACAGAAATACACTTTATAATTTCACGTTGAACAGTTATCTCAAGTATCGTGCCAAATATGGCGGCACAGTATAATGCTATATATACCAATTAGATACACATTATTTAGGGGATATTAAGCGACGGCGTGAAACTGAATGGCAAAGAAAACAACTGCCAATGCTGTCATCATGTCATGTTATGGCAGTCATCTAATCCTCGAAACTGCACTTTATCTCCCCACTTTCGAGCATGAGGATCATCTCACTGCAGATCCTGTAATTCTCCCTTGCGATATCGCTGTAGCTGAAATATTCACACATCTGCTTTTCGGCGCACCTGCTGTGCTTCTGACATTTTACCAGAACCATTCGTATCCAGGAGGTCAGATAGTCTTCGTCAGAAACACCCCATTTTTCACCCTCAGAATCAATATCCCTCTCCGATTTATACGGAAACAGCTGTTTTTTAATCCGTTTTATGAATTTTTCTCTTCTATCCATATCAGCTCCCGTTCATCCTGCCGGTTATATAATAAATCACTCATTAATATAATTGATTCCGGCCTGATCATCATGTATTATATAAACAGGAGGTTTCTGCAATTTAGTAACCTCAGATCAAAATAGTTCTCGATCTTCTTATCCTCTATCGATCGGAAACTGATGAGGGTACCCCTGACACCGCATTGCAGAAACCTCCATTTTATTTTCCGTATCTCCGCTCAACCATCTTCAGCAGAATCTCCCTGTTGTTCAGAGTCGGCTCATCAAGAACCCTTTCAAAGAGGTAATCGAGTATTTCCCCTACCTTCTTTCCCTGCGAAAGCCCTGTTATCTCCATAACATCCGAGCCATTTATATCAAGATCCTGGACCTTGAAGGCGGCGTCCTCCCTGCTGACCTTCTCTATCCTGCCCCTTACATATTCGATATTTTCCACCGATTCGGTATCACCCCTCGAGAGGGCGTCAGCCCTTCTCAGTGCGAAAAGTTTCTCAAGGCTCTCAGTGCCTACTCTGGAGACAAATCTTCTGACCGCGCCGTCACTGCACTCCCGGTCTATCACGAACATATGATTCCTTATCAGATGAATAACTTCCCCTGTAAACGACCTGGAGAACTTCAACCTCCGGAGCACCCCTTCAGCCTTCCTCTCCCCGGCTATCTCGTGAGAATAGAATACCGTCCTCCCATCCTTCCGCTTCTTGGTCTCCTTCTTTCCGATATCATGAAGCAGCGCCGCCCACCTGAGAACAAGATCGGCTTCTGCAAGGTTGCAGCTCTTTATACTGTGATTGAAAATATCATCCGGATGATACTCGTTCTGCTCGATCCCGTAGGTCTCATCCAGTTCGGGTATTATATACTGGAGAACGCCTATCTCATGCATGAAGGCAAAACCGTCACCAGGGTTGTCCGCCAGCAGCATCATCTTGTTGAGCTCTTCCCTGACCCTCTCCGCGGTGACGGTGGTGACCAGGTGAGCGCAGCTCTTCATCAGCACTCCCGTTTTCTCCTCAACCTCCAGGCCGAACCTGTACTTGAACTGTACTCCCCTTATTATTCTGAGCGGATCCTCCCTGAAAGCCCCCTCCCGGTTTACCCTCATAAGAAGCCTTTCTATATCTCCGGCGCCGTCAAGGGGATCTATCAGCTCCATATTTCCCAGATCCAGTGCTATCGAATTCATGGTAAAATCGCGCCTTATAAGATCTTCCTCCACCGGAAGCTCCGGCGAAAAACTCACTTCGAATTGTTTGTGGCCCCAGCCTGTAGAGAATTCCCTCCTTGGAAGAGCTATATCCACTGTGCTGCTGTCAGGCGGGCTGAACTTGAGGACCCCGAATGACTTTCCAACCAGGTCGCACTTGCCGTAAGCGCTGAGCACAGAAACTGCCTCATCCAGGCCTGTCTCTCTCAACAGATAGTCCCGGTCAAACCCGGCCCGGTCTGTGCCGATAAGAAGGTCCCTGACCGCTCCACCGACAAGGTACAGTCTGCCCTTCTCCATCAGTGCTTCTTCCCATTTGAAAAGCTCTCTGTCCAGCTTCATGAAACTCCCCTTTCATAGGGATAAGCTACCCCACGAATCCCAGGCAAGTCAACTCTTTACTCATTGGTTTAATATAAGAGGGCAAGATATAATGCCGGGAGCGGGACTTGAACCCGCACGAAGCTTAATACTTCAGCGGATTTTAAGTCCGCTGCGTCTACCAATTCCGCCATCCCGGCCAGATAACTATATCAATAAATTATCATAATCCTTAATTCTGTCAATTTCAATAATATTTCAGTAGCCGCTGGAATGGAACTCATTCAGCGAGAGGTCAATATGTTCTTGACTGCAGCCAGGCAGCCGGTGAATCAGGCCGAAGGTATCAGTGACCTTCTCAGTTGCTCTGGCCGCTCAAGTACTCCAGTATCCTCTCCGAATATATGCAGAATATGGCGCTGATGTCCGCAGCATCGGAGAGCTCCTTGAGAACTCTGTCCGATTCGAACTTTCTGTTGGAGGCCTGTTCATACTTGAACCTCTTCTCATTTGCCTGCTGAATCAGCTCTATCCTCAGCTTCCTTGCCATTTCCAGAACGGAATATTCATTCAGGTAATCAGTGTTCACAGTCAGCACCTCCTTTTTCTGACAGCAGTTTAACCATGGCAGGTGAATATGCGGCCAGGCAGCAGTTCATCTCCTCTGCCGCCCTCTGGCAATCTACTCCGGGAATCCTGCGCCTTCCCTTCTTTTCCATCAGCAGGCTGCCCGCTTGCCGGTAGCTATCGCTCCTGTAATAAGGCTGCTCAGAGTCAAGCTCCAGGCAGAGAATCCTGCTTTCCGTTTCGGGAAGATTGATGATCTTCACATTCTTTCTCGCCATACTTTACCTTTCTTCAATGATATCCTTATCCGAAATCCTATTCCTTTGCTTCCCTCTGTTTTTTGAATGTACTCCTCCTTTCCCGCCTTTGCGGATTAGAATAATCTTAATCTGAACTATTTGATTTATCTCCTGCCGACCAGGCCCGCCGTGTCTTTCCTGTTCACAAACGGCTTAGTCCGCAGTATGCTTAAAAGCTCAGAATCTATTGCCGGCTATCCTTTCTCCGGTGATTCTGAGGTTTTTAATGCCTATATTGCAGGCTCTATGGTTTATAGCTAATGCATTACATGAACTAATAGTATTATTGTATTGAATAAATATGTAGTTATGCATCTATTCACCCCAGAAGAATCTCAGTTGATTATTAACAATTGTCACAATAACTCATTTCTTTGTGCATATGATTAACTACGATGCATATAGCAGTATACTATAATCACTTGCTACTCTGTCAAGATGATATAAGAAAATAAATAGTTGTACCTATTGAGGTATTTAGATTATTATGGTAGTTATTATGAACAGGAGAGTCCAAAATAAGGAGTGTGTTATGACAAAGGGTACCGGGCCGCATGAATTCCAGGAGAGGGCTATAGACAGACTGAGAGCAATCCGTAACTATTTCTTTCTTACCCAGGAGGAAGTTGCGGAGGCGATCGGAGAGAAGAAAGCCAGGATAAGCGGCCTGGAGCTTGGCAAATATGAATGTCGTATCAAGGAATTTGCCAATATGTTGATCTTTTTCAACTCAGTTGCCATCGAAAGGGGGGTCGAACCTTATGATATCAATGAACTCCTGTTCGCCGAAAAGTTTGTCTTACATGAGCAGCAGGCAGATATGCCGGATACTGCGAAGCTC
>WJIX01000297.1 GCA_014730075.1 bacterium
CTGCCGGGATTACCCAGTCCGCAAAGATAAGATATCCGGTCCATCCTGAATCGGGATTATTCCTCTTTCTGCTCCTGAGCTTCCTCTTTCTCTTCTCCCTCTTCTTCCGCCTCTTCTCCCTCTTCCACTTCTTCGCCCTCTTCCAACTCGATCTCCTCTTCCACTTCCTCTTCGGGCAGCTCGAGCTCCTTGGGAGCGGAAACATGAGCGATTGTCCGGTCCGAATCATAGACGAAATCGAACTGTTCGTATTCCTTTACGATATCGGAGATATGTATTGAATCACCGATTCCCAGGTCGCTTACATCAATGGTAATCAGATCCGGAATGTCGGCCGCTTTAGAATTAACGATAATCCGCCGCACAGCCTGATATAGGATGCCGCCTTCCTCCTTGACCCCCCTCGGTTCACCGGTTGTCTGGATCTGGACATTCACATCTATCTTCTCGTCGGTGTAGACCCTCAAAAGGTCTATGTGAAGGATTTCCCCGGTCACCGGATGCTGCTGAACCTCCTTCACCAGGGTTATCTCATCCTTCATTTCGACACCTTCTACATCCAGCTGGATAATCAGATTTTCAGTACTGGCATTATGAAGTATCTCCCAGATATCATGTTCATCCATTACCAGCGGGAGCGGCTCCTGCTTGTGCCCGTAAAGGATCCCGGGGACCTTTCCTTCGCGCCTGATCCTCCGGCCGCTCTTCTTGCCGGTCCTCTCTCTGATATGGGACTTAAGTGAGATCTTTTCCATTTTTTCCTCCGAAGTTATTCAAATAATACACTTATTGATTCTTCGTCGTGGATCCTCATGATAGCTTTTCCCAGAAGCTCGGAGAGGTCCACAACCTCGACCTTACCGCACAGATCATAATCATCAAAAGGGATGGAGTTGGTAACCACTACCTCTTCTATGGGAGATTCGTTCAGCCTCTCCAGAGCGTTACCTGAAAAAACCGGATGGGAAGCTACCGCTATTATTCTGCGGGCGCCTTCTGAACGCAGGGCCGCTGCTGCCTGGGTTATCGTACCCGCGGTGCTTATTATATCATCCAGGATTATAATATCCTTCCCGGATACATCACCAATTATATTCATAACATTTGATGAATCCGGTTTAGGCCTCCTTTTGTCCACAATCGCCAGCCTGGCATCCAGTTTCTTGGCGAAAGACCTGCCCAGTTTGATTCCCCCGACATCAGGGGAGACAACGGTAACATCTTTTAAATTCTTCCCTTTAATATATTCAAGGAAGACCGGAGTTGCAAAGAGATTATCGACTTGAATATCAAAAAAGCCCTGAATCTGTGCCGCGTGGAGCTCAAATGCCAGGACCCTGTGAGCACCCGCCTTCTCCAGGAGGTTGCAAACCAGCTTGGCTGAGATTGGCACCCTGGGCTTATCTTTCCTGTCCTGCCTGCCGTATCCGTAATATGGAATAACCGCGGTAATTCTTCTGGCGGAAGCACGGTAACAGGCGTCAATCATTATCAGCAGCTCCATAAGGTTGTCCGCCGGCGGGAAGGTGGGCTGGATAATAAATACATCCTTTCCCCTTATATTTTCATTAATAACCACCCTGATCTCTCCGTCAGAGAAACGGCCTGTCTCCACGTCGCAGAGATCCATCTCAAGATATTTCGCAATCGACTCTGATAATGCCGGATTCGCACCGCCTGACATCAATACGATACTGCCGTTCATTTACAACCCTCCATAAAAAAATGACCCCCGGCGGCCATTATTTTCGTTAGTTCTGGGGCGGGAGGATTCGAACCTCCGATGCGGGACCCAAAATCCCGAGTCTTGCCACTTGACGACGCCCCAATTATTACTCAAGGAGAATCCCGGCTCCGGGAGTTACTCTGAAACCTCCAGTTCGGCCTCAGTCTCAGTACCCTCGGCTTTCTCCTCGTAGGCCCTTAATATTTTTTCTTCCATCCAATTCCTGGTTTCACTGTTTATTGGGTGAGCAATGTCCTGATAGGTCCCATCAGGCCTCTTCCTGCTGGGCATTGCTATAAACATCCCCTTCGCGCCCTTGATAATCTTAAGGCCTCTTATTACAAAACAGTCATCCAATGTCACACTGGCAAAGGCTTTTAACTTGTTGTGGTCATGTAAAGAAATTCTGATTTCGGTGATATTCATTTGCCCCCCTTGGATTCATTAGCATTCGAGTCTAATCGTTTTCTCCCTTGGTTCAACAACTAACCCTCTGTATCCTTTGCCCGTAATAAAATGGTACTCATCATCTGCTTCATCTTTATCCGCAAATACCGAAAAACAGGTTGATCCGCTTCCACTGATAGACGAGAAGATTGAGTCTTCATTCTCTCTTAAAAGAAACAGAATCTCTTCTATTTCCGGATACCCGGCACAAACGCTCTCTTCGAAAGTATTGTGAGATCGAATCCTTCCTCGCGGAATCCGGTTCAATCCTTCTAAAAACACTCCAAGTTTATATCTGCTCTCATCCTTTGTCAACATCAAATCATTTTTTTTATATGCCACGGAAGTATTAACCCTGATATCAGGCATTACCAGCAATATATATACGCCTCTGATGCCATCTATCCCTTCCAGTATTTCACCCCTTCCCCTTCCTATGGCGGGCTGATTATATACGAAGAATGGAATATCACTTCCGATACCGAGAGCGATCTCGATCAGCCTGTTCCTGGACAGCCCCAGTTTCAGAAAGCTGTTAAGCCCGAGAAGCACTCCGGCAGCATCGCTACTCCCTCCCCCAAGACCGGCGCCATGTGGTATTTTCTTCCTAACTTCGATTTTCACCCCCCGTCGGTAACCGGCTGCCTTGAAAAGCCGCTCTGCGGCCCTGTAGCATAGATTATCCCTGTCCCACTTTATACTGTCATCATCTCTGCATAGAGCTATACCGGACGGGGCATCGGTCACCCTGATATGATCGCAGATAGAGACCGGCTGGAATACGGTTTCGATATCATGATAGCCGTCCTCCCTTCTCCCCGTAATCCCCAGATACAGGTTTATCTTCGCCCTGCATTCTATGTGGCACTCCACCGGCAAGTCCTTTCCGCTGAAAGGGTTGTTAATTATTGAAACTATAATAAGCAATGAGCATGGAGGTCAAGGTGAGTTTATTTTAAAACCGGTTTTCGATATCGGTACTCTCTGAAGCGCGGTCGATTTCTCGCCTGCGGAGGAAATCTCCGCTCTGAGCCCCGCGCTCGAACTCCGGCCGGTTTTGAGAATATCAATAGCGATTCAAGGGAAGATTCGGTCTGAAAGAAGGAAATCGATCTCAGGAAGTATTGATAATCAGAAGGGTGGCAAGAAACCATAGAAAAATATCCACCATGATCTGTTTTTCAGTGAGGAGAACCCCCGATGGGTCTCCACCCTTCATCTTATTGTATACCAGATAGAGGTACCTCATGATTCCGAATACCACGAACGGGATGGTGAAGACCAGGTTTCTGGTGCCGTACTCCTCCACGGTTCGCGGCCAGACCGTATATATCGAATACGATATCAGCGTGGCTGTGGCGGTAAGTCCAACCAGCTGGTCCAGCAGATGGCCGGAGTACTGTTTCAGCGACTCCCTGTGGGAATCTGCGTTATCCAGGACAAAATATTCGTTCCTCCTCTTGCATATAGCCAGAAAAAGCGAAAGGAAAAGAGTACATATCCACAGCCAGGGCGAGAATTCTATATCTGGTGCCACCGGATGAAGTACAGC
>WJIX01000298.1 GCA_014730075.1 bacterium
CATCGTTCTCTTTCACCAAACCATTTGCGGTAAAGCTCTGGTCTTCTGTCGCGGAGAAAGAGCTGATGGGCATGATAATCATTAAGAGCGCCTAAATCCACTTTACAGTACAGAATATCCTCGCTTCCTTCGGCTGCTCTGGCCAGCACTTCACCTGCCGGAGAAGAGACGAACGATTCCCCTGAAAAATTTAGATCTCCCTCCATTCCCACCCGGTTGCAGAGTGCGCTGTAATATCCGTTCTGAAAGGAGGCAACTCTCATTTCCGCTTCATAAAGGCCCGGTGGCCATTCTCCGGAAACACCGGCCTGGGGAACAAAGACTATTTCAGCGCCCATCAGAGACAGAGCTCTCATATATTCAGGGTAATGCCGGTCGTAACATATAGCTATACCGATTCTTCCCCTTGCCGTCTCGAAAACTCCCGGCCCCAGATTCCCTGGCAGATAATATCCCTTCTCGTGGAATCCGCTGTAGTCGGTAATATGAATCATCCTGGTCCTTCCGGCAATTTCGCCGCTGTTATCAATTACCGCTGTAGTGTCGTAGGTTTTATCACCATCGCGCTCGAAGATGTTAAGTATAATTACCGTAGCGGTTTCAGAGGCCAGATCTGAGAAACTTTCCGTAATGGGCCCCGGAACTGGCAGGGCGAGGTCAAGTACATTCCCCTCTGCCGGATTTCTCGGATAGAAGGGTTGAAAAGAGAGCTCGGGAAAGGATATTATCGCGGCACCATTATCAGCAGCTTCCCTGGCAGCTTTCAGCCCCCTTTCAACATTCATCTCTATATCTGATCCACATTCCAGCTGAATAAGCGCTATTTTCATATCTTGCACCTCCATGCCGCAGACCTGATAAGGACCTGCCCCCGGTTCAATCTCTCCATAGATGTAAGTATTTCATTCCGCTTCCGGTAATCATAAGTAGAACAGTCTGATCTCTCTCTATCCACCCGTCATCGAGAAGCTTTTCAAAAGCTAACAGTGTTGCCGCTGCTTCCGGAGAGACAAACAGCCCTTCCATGGCGGCTATTCTGCCGGCTGCGTTCATCAGCTGGCTGTCTGATACCTCCAGGGCGGTTCCTCCGCTCTCTTCCAATATTTCCAGTATAATGAAATCTCCAACCGCTGACGGGACCCTGATACCGTCAGCTATGGTATAGGCCCCTTCCCAGTTATCCGCAAAACTGCTTCCACGGTTGAAGGCCCTTACGATAGGGGCACATCCGTCCGACTGAACCGCTACCATTTTCGGAAGGGAACCGTCCAGCCAGCCCAGCTCCCTGAGTTCGAGAAACGCCTTCCATATCCCGATCAACCCTGTACCGCCCCCGGTTGGATATATAATTACGTCAGGAAGTTCCCATCCCATCTGCTCCGCTATCTCGAACCCCATGGTCTTTTTCCCTTCCAGCCGGTACGGTTCCTTGAGGGTTGAAAGGTCGAATCCGCCGCTTTTTGCAAGATGCCGAGCCGCCATTCTGCCCGCATCGGTTATCAGGCCTTCCACCAGGTTGACTTCAGCGCCAAACGCGGAGCATTCACGTATGAATGAATGGGGAACATCCCGGGGCATGAAAACATCTGCTTTCATTCTGGCCGCGGCCGCATATGCACTCATCGCGCCAGCGGCGTTTCCCGCCGAAGGGATCGAGATAGATGACGCTCCCAGCTCCATTGCCTTTGAGACAGCTACAGCCATCCCCCTGGCCTTGAATGAACCTGTAGGGTTGGCCGATTCGTCCTTGACATAAAGAGCGTCGTAATTCGCTGCCCTTCCCAGGTTGCAGGCCCTCAAAATGGGAGTTCCCCCCTCTCCCAGGGTTAGCTTGTTCTTTTCTTTTATTACCGGGAGCAGGTGACGGTAACGCCACAGGCCGAAACCTCTTCCGGCAAACCGGTCCCTGCTGATCTCCCTGGCCAGTCTGTCCAGCCGGTATCTTGCCAGCAGGGGCTTGCCGCATTGCGGGCACAGGTTCATAAGCTGGCCAGGATCATAATTTTCATGGCAATAGGAACATTCAAGATTATTCAGATAAGTCATCAACAGCTCCGTTCTGATCATCATTATGATGCAGGTATAACATTCTATGGATTGAGGGAGAAGTTGTCCACAGATTTAAGATTAATAGATGGTCCGGGCAAGTGGTCGCCTGATTGTATCAGGATCGGTTGAAGAGCTTTCTGGACTCTCTAATTAGATCGGAAGGGGTTTTAGATTTTCCCGGATAACGGGCGTAGGAACTTACCGCCTTGAATGATTCCGGATCATAGATATCCTTCTTGCGGAGAAAATCGTCTATGAAACTGTTTATTCGCTCTTCAAGTGTTCTGATCCTGCCCAGGGATTCAACCGAAAGAACCGTAAATGTGCCGGTCTCGATCCAGGAGAAGTAATCTGTATTTCTTATCATATTCTTTATCCCGGCTCCCAGCTCATTTATCAGTTTCAGCCCCTTCTCCCTCCTCTCGGAGAGGAGTCGAGGCAATCCCTCTATCCTGATTGTAGTCAGAGTAAAGGTATGATGGTACCTTTTTGCCCGCTGGATTTCCTCATCTATCCTGTTAATCAGCAGGGTCTGATTCATCTCCAGAAGTTCATCCAGGTTAATCGGTCCTTCTGTGCGGGCACTGTTTCCTGTTTCCGTCCTGTGCGCATAGAGGGTACGGAGTATTCTCTCCGCCTTTCCGATCAGCTCGATATCCTTCCTGCCGAAGATCGACGGGTCCAGTGGCGACAGGGTAATCTTGTTGTAACCGGCGAAGATCAGTTTTTCCGCTCCGGAATCGAGAAGCGGGTAAGCTATTACCGATCTATAGAATGGCTGTGAGCTGAAATTATCCGCTGAGTGTGAAAGAAAGCTTGTGCATTCAGCCTTACCCCTTTCGAGTACCTTTTTCACAACTTCAGAATCGAAGACCTTGAATTTACCGAATAAGGACTGGTCTTCGGGGAAATTGTGGTAAGAGATTCTCTCCCTGTCATTCTCGAAATAGTGCAGGCTTGCCGAGGATGCATTGATGAAATCTGCAAGTATGGCTGGAAGTTTATCCAGGTTTTCGAAAAGAGAACCTGAGTCTATCAGCCTGGGTACCAGATCTGAAAATTTCTCCATATTCTCCAGGTGCCGGGCCTGCCTCATCTCCTTCAGGCGGGAGGCGATAAAAATACCGAGCCTGAACCCAATTCTATCCATATACTTAAGGTATTTCTCATGATCACTGAGAGTGGTGAATTCAATAACTATGACTCCCACTGGCTCGTTATAGAAAAGGGGCTGATAAACTATGGAGATGAGCTTTTCGGTCTCTTCCTCCGGATCCTCTCTCTTTTCAGAGATGACGATCGTTTCTCCATTGAGGTACGACCTCGCCATTGATCCGCTGAGGCAATGTATTCTGGAAGCTGACCTGTTTTCCTGCAGCAGGTTGTTGCTCCCCCCAAGAATAAGCCAGTCTCCCTCGTCAGTGGCTGTGTAAATTGAAGTAGTGGCGGCATTGAAAAGCTCATTGATGAATTTGCTTATCATGGTGAAGGTATAGTGAAAGCCATTCTCGCTTCGTGCCGCCTTCTCCAGATACTCATTGATCCCGTTCTCTATCTTCACAGTTTCATCGGAATCAATATGAAGATGCCGGGAAAGAAGCGGAGCAATCTTCCCGGCAATTGCTGTCATCCGGTCCCTGTCATCTTCATTTAGCTCCTTCTCAC
>WJIX01000299.1 GCA_014730075.1 bacterium
GAGATGGTAATGCCCGGCGATGACGTGGAGCTGGATATAGAGCTGATCACTCCGATAGCAATGGAGCATGAGCTCAGGTTCGCCATCCGCGAGGGCGGAAGGACTGTCGGAGCCGGCGTGGTAACTGAAATCATAGAGTAATATACTGCAGCAAGGAACTGATATATGAGAGACAAGGTTATTATGGCTTGCACGGAATGTAAGCACAGGAACTATCACACCAGCAAGAATAAACGTACCAACCAGGACCGGTTGGAGTTCAAGAAGTTCTGCAGCAACTGCAGGAAGCATACCCTGCATAAGGAAAGCAGGTAAGAGGAACGGGCCGGTGTGCCGGCGGCAGTACTGCCGGAGACTGGCTGCCCGGAGCGGCCCTGAAGGCTGCCTGCGGGAGTTCAGGAGGAAGTATATGTTTCAGAAGATCACAGATTTCTTTTCCGAGGTCAAGGTGGAGATGAAGAAGGTCACCTGGCCTACCAGGGAAGAGCTTGTCGAATCGACGAAACTGGTTATAGTTGCATCCATAGTAGTAACGGTTTTTATCGGAGCTGTTGATAATATACTCTCCGCCATAATCAGGCTGCTGCTTGGATGGTAGAATAACAGGATAATGATATGATGACTGAACAGGAAGAAAGCGCGAAGGCAAAAGAAGAGGAAGCAAAGACTGAAGAGTCTCAGGAAGAGACTGAACCTGAATCGGCAGATGATGAAGCGGTGGAGGCAGCCGGGGAAGAATCCTCTGATAGCGGAAAGGCCGGGGGCTCCGAAGATGAGCGGAAGCCCTCCGGAGATGACCCCGCCCTGGATAACGAAAATATGAAATGGTATGTCATCCATACCTATTCAGGGAGAGAGAAGAAGGTACGGGACGCGATCATAAGGATGGCAAATGCCTCCGGACTGGAAAATTTCCTTGGAAGAGTAGTGGTCCCGACCGAGGAAGTCGCCGAGATGAAGAAGGGGCAGAAGAGGGTCAGGACACGTAAGCTGTTCCCCAGCTATATCATTATACAGATGGAAATGAATAACGAGATCTGGGACCTGGTGCAGAATGTACCGGGGGTAACACATTTCGTGGGGGGCGGCGAGAAACCTGTCCCCATACCCAGGAAAGATGTGGACCGGATAATGGGAAGGATGGAGAAGAGAGAGGGTGTGATCCCGGAGGTTCCCTTTACTATCGGAGAACATGTTAACGTGGTGGACGGCCCATTCTCCGATTTTACCGGAGTGGTTGACGAGATAAGCCCGGAGAGAGGCAAGCTCAAGGTTCTGGTCAGTATTTTCGGCAGAGAGACGCCGGTTGAGCTTGATTTTCTTCAGGTCAAACCGCTCTGATCACATATGGAATTTCTGAAAAATTGCACGCAGATTGAGGAGTGTAGTAATCGATGGCAAAAAAATCAAAGAAGAAGATAATGAAAGTAATCAAGCTGCAGATTCCGGGAGGGCAGGCGACCCCGGCGCCGCCGGTGGGCCCCGCCCTGGGCCAGCTGCAGGTAAGTTCGATGGATTTCTGTAAACAGTTCAACGCCGAAACGGAAAAGATGGCCGGGAGCACTATTCCGGTGGAGATAACTGTTTACAAGGACAGAAGCTTTTCCTTCGAGACCAAGACCCCTCCGGCTTCGGAATATCTCAGAAAAGCGGCCAGGATAGCCAAGGGCTCGGGAGAGCCTAATAAGGAGAAGGTGGCGAAGATAACCAGGGACCAGGTGGTGGAAATCGCCAAGGAGAAGATGAAGGATCTGAACGCTTTCGACCTGGATGCCGCAGTAGAGATTATAAAGGGAAGCGCCCGCAGTATGGGTATAATTGTTGAGGAATAGGTTCTGTAACAGAGAGAGTGATTGAAATAATGAAACATGGCAAGAAGTATCTGGACAACCGCAAACAGGTAGACTCGGAAAAGTTTTATCCGCTGACAGAGGCGGTTGAGGCTATCAAGGATATGTCGAAATCAAATTTTGACGCAACCGTTGAATACGCCGCCAGGCTGGGGATCAATCCTACCAAGGCGGATCAGCAGGTCAGGGGAACGGTTATGCTGCCGCACGGGATCGGCAAGGAGGTAAAGGTTCTGGTCTTTGCCGATGGAGCCAGGGTGCAGGAGGCGCTGGACGCGGGTGCAGATTACGCCGGCTCGGAGGAGTATTTCCAGAAGATCCAGGACGGCTGGTTCGATTTTGACGTGGCCATAGCCACACCCGATATGATGGGTGAGGTAGGCAAGCTGGGCCGTTTTCTCGGGCCCAGGGGTCTGATGCCCAATCCCAAGGCGGGAACGGTAACCAACGATATAGCTAAGACGGTAACCGAGTCCAAGACCGGAAAGCTGGAGTACCGGGCCGACAAGTACGGTAACATCCATATGCAGATAGGCAAGCTTTCCTTCGATTCGGAAAAACTGATAGATAATACCAGGGCTCTGACCAGGGAGCTGCTCCGGGCAAGGCCCGCTTCGGCAAAGGGGAGATATTTCCTCAGTATTCATCTCTCGTCGACGATGAGCCCCTCCGTCAAGGTAGACAGGTCATCCATAATAGATATTATCAGATAAAGAAAACTTCGAAAGGAGATCAGCTCGTGGTAAATCAGGCAAAAATTGATGCGGTAGAGGAACTGACAGAACTCTTCAAGGGCGCCAAGAGTATCGTGCTCAACGACTACAAGGGGCTCAATGTCGAGCAGGTTTCCGAGCTAAGGAGTAACTGCCGCGAAAAGAATGTAATTTTCAGAGTAATAAAGAACACCCTGGCAAAGAGGGCTTTCGAAAATTCAGGCCTGGCAGAAGTAGAAAGCTTTCTGGAAGGTCCCACAGCTGTGGCCATCAGCTACGAAGATGAAGTAGTGTCGGCCCAGGTGCTTAATGAGTTTGCCGGGGAATATGAACTGCCGGTTTTCAAGGGATCGATCATCAACGGCCGGGTTATGGATCGGGATAAAACGATCCACCTGGCTTCGCTCCCGGGTAAGGATGAGCTCAGGGCTCAGGTAGTAGGCGCGTTTGTATCACCGGTGCGGGGACTGGTTGTGGTCCTCGATGCTTCCCGCCGGAATCTGGTCTACGTGCTTAACGCCATAGCCGAGAAAAAGGGAGCGGCTTAAATCTGATAATTGATAATTAAAGGTAAGGAAAGAGAGGACAGTATGTCAGCGGAGAAGAAGGAAGAGAAAAAGAAGAAAGAAGAAGACAAGAAGGAAGAGAAGGCCAAGAAAAAGACTGACGATAAGAAGAAGGCCGAAAAGAAAGAGGCCAAGAAGGAAGAGAAGAAGGAAAAGAAAGAGGAAAAGAAGGCGGAGGAGAAAGAGAAGAAGAAAGAAGAGAAACCCGAGGATAAAAAAGAGGCCGAGAAGGAAGAGAAGAAAGAGACCAAAGAGGAACCGGAAGAGGAGAAAGCTGTCGAGGCCGAATCTGAGAACGTCAAGAAAATCGTAGAGATGGTCAAGGAACTTTCGGTAATGGAACTCTCCGAACTGGTCAGTGTGCTTGAGGATCTCTTCGGCGTCAGCGCGGCAGCCCCCATGGCTGTAGCCCCCGGTGCATTTGCCGGCGCGGCCGCTGAAGAAGAAGAGGAAAAGACCGAATTCGATGTAGTGCTCAAGGAAGTCGGCGGCCAGAAGATTCAGGTAATCAAGGTTGTCAGGTCGGTTACAGACCTCGGACTTATCGACGCCAAGAAGCTGGTTGAGGGCGCCCCCGAGACCGTCAAGGAAGCTCTCAGCAAGGAAGAGGCGGAAGAGGTCAAGGCCAAGCTCGAAGAGGTTGGAGCGACCATCGAACTCAAGTAGGCATGTTTGTTGTGACCGGTTGATCAGATACCGGAGAAAGAGAAGGGCCGTTTCGCATGATTAAGAAGCCTGAGAGAGTTGATTTCAGTAAGATCCCGCAGGTAATGGAGCTGCCACATCTACTGGATATCCAGTTGAAATCCTATGAGGATTTTCTACAGCCTTCTACAGCAAAGGACAAGCGAAAGAATATCGGGCTCGAATCGGTATTCCGGTCGATATTTCCTGTGGAATCCACCAAGGGTAATTTTACCCTGGAGTACAATGGGTATACGGTTGGTGAACCGAAATATTCGATCGAAGAATGCAAAGACCGTGATCTTACCTATTCTGTACCCCTTAAAACCTCCCTGAGACTGATAATCAGGGAGAAGGGAAAGGATGAGGAGGAGAGCGCGATAAAGGATATCATTCAGAGTGATGTCTACCTGGGTGAGATCCCCATGATTACCGATAAGGCAACTTTTGTCATAAACGGAGCCGAGCGGATAATCGTGTCTCAGCTGCACCGTTCTCCCGGGGCTGTCTTCAGCGACAAGATACACGCCAACGGAAAGAGGCTCTTCAACGCGAAGATAATCCCTTACCGGGGTTCCTGGGTCCAGTTCGAAATTAATATCAAGGACCTGATGTTCGTTTATATCAACCGGCGCAGGAAGATCCTGGTTACGGTGCTTCTCAAGGCTATGGGTTTCGAACCTGACAGCGCCATAATAAAGCTCTTTCACAAAACCAAACTTCATAAGCTTACCCCCAGGATGAGCAAGAAGGACGCTAAACTGGTAGGCGGGGCCATAGCCGAGGATATCGTAGACCCGGAAACCGGAGAGGTTATCGCCGAGACGGGCGATATTCTCACTCAGAAGCTTCTCAAGAAGCTCAAGAGGAAGGAAATTCTCAAGGTAGTACTGGTGGAGAAGGAAGGCAGGATTGACAACGATGTCATTCTCAAGACTTTGAAGAAGGATCCCACATCCAACTCAGAGGAAGCCCTCAAGAAGATCTACAACGTACTCAGACCGGGAGATCCTCCCAACATAGAAACGGCCAGGAATCTGTTCAACCGGATGTTCTTCAATCCCAAGAGATACAACCTGGCCAGGGTAGGAAGGTATAAGCTGAACAGGCGGCTGGGTATAGATGTGCCGCTGGATACCACCACCCTGACTCCCAAGGATTTCGTGGCCCTGATAGCCAACCTGATAAACCTCAAGGAGACCGACGGGATAGTGGACGACATAGACCATCTGGGTAACAGGCGGGTCCGATCCGTGGGGGAGCTTCTGGCCAATCAGTTTTCCATTGGCCTCTCCCGCATGGCCAGGATCATCAGAGAGAGAATGACCATTCAGGAATCGGAGAATCCCACCCCTTACGACCTGGTTAATGCCAGGACCATAAGTTCGGTTATACAGTCTTTCTTCGGGAGCAGCCAGCTCTCTCAGTTCATGGACCAGACCAATCCGCTCTCCGAGCTGACCCACAAACGCAGGCTCTCCGCCCTTGGGCCTGGAGGCCTGACCAGGGAACGGGCCGGATTCGAGGTCAGGGACGTGCACTTCAGCCATTACGGCAGGGTTTGCCCCATCGAGACCCCGGAAGGCCCCAATATCGGGCTGATAGTCTCCCTGGCAACCTATGGCAGACTGAATGAATTCGGATTCCTGGAAACCCCTTATAAGAAAGTGGTTGACGGAAAGGTTACCGGCGAGATCGAGATGCTCTCGGCCGATATGGAAGATACCGCCATTATCGCGCAGGCAAACTCCCCGGTAGACAAGAACGGGAAGTTCGTTTTTTCCAAGGTGCTCTCCAGGAGCAGGGGTGAATTTATCCTGGTGGATCCCAAGGAAATAGATTATATCGACGTATCCACCAATCAGCTGGTATCTGTCTCCGCTTCACTTATCCCCTTCCTGGAACATGACGATGCCAACAGGGCCCTGATGGGCTGTAATATGCAGAGGCAGGCCGTGCCACTTCTGATCCCGGAATCGCCGTTGATCGGAACCGGACTGGAGAAAAAGACCGCCTATGATTCCGGCGTTCTTCAGATAGCCAGAAGAAGCGGTACGGTGAAGGAGGTCTCGGCGGACAGGGTGCTGATCGAGTACTCCACCGACGAAGAGGATGAGCTGGACGACTTCTCAGGATTCGGCGGTATGGATGAATACCGGCTGGTCAAATATCAGAGGTCCAACCAGGATACCTGCATCAACCAGAAACCGATTGTAAATCTTGGACAGAAGGTCAGGAAGGGCGATGTGATCGCCGACGCCTCTGCCTCCAAGAACGGTGAACTGGCCATAGGCAAGAATACGCTGGTCGCGTTCATGTCCTGGCGGGGTTACAACTTCGAGGATGCCATCATTATCAGCGAGAGGCTGGTCAAGGACGACGTGTTCACCTCCATTCACGTGGAGGAATATGAGCTGGAGGTAAGAGACACCAAGGCGGGCAAGGAGGAGATTACCAGAGAGCTGCCCAATGTTGGAGAAGATATGCTCACCGACCTGGACGAAGACGGAATCATCCGGGTGGGCGCCCACGTGGAGGCGGGGGATATCCTGGTAGGCAAGATCACCCCCAAGGGTGAGACCGAGCTGACCCCTGAGGAAAGGCTGCTCAAGGCTATCTTCGGGGAGAAGGCCAGGGATGTCCGTAACGCCTCGCTTAAAGCGGGAACCGGGATGGATGGGACGGTAATAGATGTAAAGATATTCTCCCGGAAGGAGATGGACAAGAGGGCCAAAAGCCAGGAGAAAAAGACCATTCAGGAACTGAAGAAGAAATGTGAGGATGAGAAGGAGCATGTCAGGGAAAAGAGAAGGGCCAGGCTGCGCAAGCTGATGCTCGGTCAGAAGACCGAGAAGCTGGTCCACTCCGAGACCGGCGAGATACAGGCCAACGCCGGAAGGAAGATCACCGAGAAGTTCCTGGAGTCCATTGATCTGGACTCTCTTCACTGGGGGCTTCCCATAGTGAAGGACAACAAGGTCGACGAGAAGATCCAGTCGCTGATGGAATCGGCGGCAAGGGCGATAGACGGCGTGGAAGCTAAATATGACAAGGAAATAGAAAGAGTCAGGCGGGGAGACGAACTCCGCCCCGGAGTAAACAAACTGGTAAAGGTTTATATCGCGAGAAAGAGGAAGATTGCGGTAGGCGACAAGATGGCCGGACGCCACGGCAACAAGGGAGTCATCTCCAAGATTGTCCCCGAGGAGGACATGCCTTTCACCGAAGATGGCACCCCGGTGGATATAATTCTCAATCCCCTGGGGGTACCCAGCAGAATGAATGTGGGACAGATACTGGAGACCCACCTCGGCTGGGCCCTTCACAGGCAGGGCAAGACCGGCGCCACCCCGGTATTCAACGGCGCCACAGTCACGGAGATAAAGAAGGAGCTCAAGAAGGCGGGGCTTCCGGAGGACGGCAAGACTGTCCTTTATGACGGAAGATCAGGCAGGGCTTTCGACAATCCCATTACAGTCGGTATGATGTATATGATGAAGCTCTCTCATCTTGTCGACGACAAGATTCACGCAAGGTCCATCGGCCCCTATTCGCTGGTATCCCAGCAGCCACTGGGCGGAAAGGCACAGTTCGGCGGACAGAGATTCGGGGAGATGGAGGTATGGGCTCTGGAGGCTTATGGAGCCGCCTATTGCCTGCAGGAAATGCTGACCGTAAAATCAGATGACGTTCCCGGAAGGAGCAAGGTATACGAATCGATAGTAAAGGGCGGAATTGCGCCGGAGCCGGGGCTGCCCGAATCGTTCAATGTCCTTCTTAAGGAACTGAAGAGTTTATGTCTCAATGTAGAACTTGAAACAGATTAAAGCGCTGGAGGTAATTTTTGTATACAGGATTCCTGGATAAGAGCAGAGTCCATCCCAGCAGTATCGAATCAATGACCATCGGAATAGCCTCTCCGGAGGAGATCCGTTCATGGAGTTTCGGGGAAGTCACCAAACCGGAGACAATCAACTACCGTTCATTCAAGCCCGAGAAAGATGGTCTGTTCTGTGAGAGGATATTCGGTCCGGTAAAGGACTGGGAATGTTCATGCGGTAAATATAAGCGGGTAAGGTACCGGGGAGTTATATGCGACAGGTGCGGAGTGGAAGTAACCCACTCCAGGGTAAGAAGAGAGAGGATGGGGCATATCGAGCTCGCCGTACCGGTCGCCCATATATGGTTTCTCAAGGGTATACCCAGCCGGATAGGTAACCTGCTGGGGTTCTCGGTGCGCGACCTTGAAAGACTGCTCTATTACGAATCACGGGTGGTTATAGACCCGGGAGATTCGGGGCTGGAATACAAGGAGCTGATCGATGACGAGACCTATTATGAACTGGTTGAGAAAGAGGTAGACTTCACGGCAAAGATGGGTGCGGAGGCGATCAAGGATCTTCTCAGCAAGATAGATATGGAAAAGGAAACCGAAGAGCTGAGAGTGAGCGTAAAGACAGAGACTTCCAAGCAGAGGAAAAAGAAATCGCTCAAGAGGCTCAGGGTGATGGAAGCATTCCGCAAGAGCCAGAACAAACCGGAATGGATGATACTGGAAGTTATACCGGTACTCCCGCCGGAACTGAGGCCGCTGGTACCCCTTGAGGGAGGACGTTTCGCCACTTCCGATCTCAACGACCTCTACCGCCGGGTAATAAACAGGAACAACAGGCTCAAGAAGCTCATCGAAATACGTGCTCCGGAAGTAATTCTCAGGAATGAAAAGAGGATGCTGCAGGAAGCGGTGGACGCGCTGTTCGATAACGGCAGGAGGCGCCGCCCGGTCCGGGGACAGGGAAACAGGCCATTGAAGAGCCTCAGCGATATGCTGAAGGGAAAGAAGGGGCGTTTCCGCCAGAATCTTCTGGGTAAACGAGTAGATTACTCCGGCCGTTCGGTAATCGTGGTAGGGCCCGAACTGAATATGGACCAGTGCGGGATTCCGAAATCGATGGCGCTGGAGCTGTTCAAGCCATTCATTATCAGAAAGCTGGAAGAGAAAGGTTATGTCCAGACGGTCAAGAGCGCGAAGAAGCTGGTAGAGCGGGAAAGGCCGGAGGTCTGGGACATCCTGGAAGAGATAATCAAGAATCACCCCGTTCTGCTGAACAGGGCTCCGACCCTGCACCGGCTGGGGATAGAAGGTTTTCATCCCATACTTATAGAGGGAAAGGCGATACAGATACATCCGCTGGTCTGCCCCGCCTTCAACGCGGACTTCGACGGCGACCAGATGGCAGTTCACGTACCACTCTCGCTGAAGGCTCAGCTTGAGGCGAGGACGCTGATGCTGTCGGCGAACAATATCATGTCCCCGGCGCACGGGGGTGCCCTGGCAACACCGAGCCAGGATATGGTACTGGGGTGCTACTACCTCTCGGTCCCCAAGAAGGATGTAAAAGGTAACGGAAAGATGTTCGCAGACCCCCAGGAAGTGGTAACCGCCTATGAGGCAGGTGTAATAGCACTTCACGCGGTGATCAAGGTCCGTATGGGGGAAGAGCTGGTGGAGACCACAGCCGGCCGGCTGATCTTCAACGAGATTGTTCCGGATGAACTCGGATTCGTTAACAAGATACTATCCAAGAAGGTCCTGAAGAAACTGTTCACCAGAAGTTACAAGAAGCTGGGGAATTTCGAGACCGTACAATTCCTGGAGAGGATGAAGAAACTCTCTTTCGAGAACGCAACCCTGGCCGGAGTAACCCTGGGCATCGACGACATAGTGATACCTGACGAGAAGGAAAAACTGCTGGAAAGGGCCAGGAAGGAAGTTGCCAAGGTCACAAGGAGTTACACCGAGGGTGTAATCACAGATGGTGAGCGTTACAACAAGATCATCGATATATGGACACATACCACTAATGACGTGGCTGATGCCATGGATGAGGCGCTGAGCAACGACCGTGAGGGGCTTAACCCCATATTCATGATGTCAAATTCAGGTTCCAGGGGATCGCGTGACCAGATCCGGCAGCTGGCTGGAATGAGAGGGCTGATGGCCAAGCCGCAGAAGACCATAACCGGAGGGATCGGCGAGATCATCGAGATGCCAATTACCTCCAACTTCAAGGAAGGCCTCTCAATGCTGCAGTACTTCATATCAACCCACGGGGCCCGTAAGGGGCTGGCCGACACCGCGCTGAAAACCGCCGATGCCGGGTATCTTACCAGGCGGCTGGTGGACGTGGCGCAGGATGTCATCATCACCGAGGAAGACTGCGGAACCATCATGGGGATTGACAGCCGGGCCCTGAAAGAGGGCGAGGAGGTGATCGAGTCCCTGAGCGACCGTATCGTGGGGCGTGTGGTGGTGGATGATGTTACCGATCCTCACACCGGAGAGGTAATCGTGGAAGCCAACACACTGATAGACGAGGATATGGCGGATACCATCGAGGAACAGGGAGTGCAGAAGGTCAGGATAAGGTCTGTACTGACCTGTGAGTCGGAGATGGGTGTCTGCGGCAGGTGTTATGGAAGTAACGTGGCCACCGGGCGAATGGTGGAGGAAGGCGAGGCGGTAGGCGTGGTAGCCGCTCAGAGTATCGGCGAGCCCGGTACGCAGCTGACACTCAGGACATTTCACGTGGGGGGAACGGCCAGCAGGATAGCTGAGCAGACCCACAAAATAAGCTCTCACAGCGGGATAGTGAGATTCGAAAATCTCAAGACAGTGGTAGACCGTAACGATCAGATAAAGGTAATCGGCCGTAAGGGCGAAATAATGGTCTATAATGAAAAGGAAGACCGGGTAAGGGCCCGGTTCGGGCTTCCCTACGGTTCCATTCTCAGAGTCGAGGATGGAGACAAGGTGGAAAAGGGCCAGATCATATATGAATGGGACCCCTATTCCGACTTCATCATATCCCACTCCGCCGGAAAGCTGAACTTCTGCGATATCGAGGAGGGAAGAACCCTCAAGGAAAAGCTGGACGACAAGACCAGTATGAGAAGAAGAATAATCGTGGAGGACCGGGACAAGAAACTGCATCCGCATATCGAGATGCTGGACGACAAGGGTAATGTGATAAGCAACTTCATTATTCCCACCGGCGCCAGGCTGGTGGTACATGACAGCGAAGATGTACAGCCGGGAGATATCATCTGCAGGATTCCAAAGGAAATAACCAAGACTCACGATATTACCGGCGGTCTTCCCAGGGTGGCCCAGCTCTTCGAAACGCGCAAGCCGAAAGATGCCGCGGTGGTCTCGGAGGTTGACGGTATAGTGGAGTTCGGGAAGGTCTCCAAGGGTAAGAGGAAAATTGTCGTGGAGACCGACAGCGGTGAGAAGAGAGTCTATTCGGTTCCCCAGGGCAAGCACCTCAGGGTGTACGAGGGTGACAGGATCCAGGCTGGCGACAACCTGACCGAAGGGCCGGTTAACCCCTTCGATATCCTTAATATCAAGGGAGTTAACGCCGTGCAGGAATACCTGGTAAACGAGATCCAGGAGGTCTACCGGCTTCAGGGAGTGGATATCAACGATAAGCATATCGAGGTTATTGTGGCCCAGATGCTCAAGAAGGTCCAGATCGAGAACCCAGGGGACACCAGGTTCCTGGAGGGCGACCTGGTGAATAAGGGCGAGTTCCGGGAAGAGAATGAAAGAGTTATCAGGGAGAAGGGTGAACCCGCTACCTTCAAGCCGAGGCTCCTTGGTATTACCAAGGCGGCGCTGAACACCGACAGCTACATCTCAGCGGCCAGTTTCCAGGAAACTACCAGGGTGCTTACCGACGCCAGCGTAAGAGGCAAGGTAGACAAACTGTACGGATTGAAGGAAAACGTTATTATGGGTGGGCTTATTCCCGCAGGTACGGGTATAAAGAGGTATAAGAATCTCGAGCTGGTGGAGGAAATGACAGAAGATGAGATGATGGAGAAGGAATTCACCGATGAGGAGCTCTCTGAGATGGTTACAGACATGAAAAAAGGAGCTTCCTGAAATAGCCATAAGCATGAATAATTATTTGCAATTAGGGCTTGACATTCCTTTTGCAAATTGATAAATTACTTTTTCTGCATCCTGTACGGGAAGAGGGTGCGTAAAATTGCCGTAAAGAATGTTTTGAGAGGAGACAAGTGCCTACGATAAACCAGCTTATAAGGAAGGGAAGAAAAAAGGTAAAAAGCAAGACCGGAGCCCCCGCTCTTCAGGGATGCCCCCAGAAGAGGGGTGTATGCACCCGTGTATACACTTCCACTCCAAAGAAACCTAACTCAGCTATCAGAAAAGTTGCCAGAGTCAGGCTTACCAACGGGATAGAAGTAACCGCCTATATACCTGGCGAGGGGCACAACCTCCAGGAGCATTCAATAGTACTGGTTCGCGGCGGCAGGGTAAAAGACCTGCCGGGCGTACGTTATCATATTATACGTGGAACCCTGGATACCGAAGGTGTCGGAGACAGGAAGGCCGGCCGTTCCAAGTACGGTGTCAGAAAGCCGAAGGAAACGGTCATAGCTTCTTCAGGATAACAGGACAGGAAATATCGAATGAGAAAAAATAAAGCCACAAAGAGAGAGATCAAGCCGGACGAAAAATACCAGGATGTAACTCTGGCCAAATTCATAAACTGCCTGATGCTGGACGGAAAGAAAAATACTGCGGAGAAGGCGGTTTACGGAGCCCTGGACATACTGGAGGAGAAGGTAGGGACCGACGGCCTGGAAGTCTTCAAGAAGGCTCTCAATAATGTAAAGCCGATGCTGGAGGTAAGATCCAGGAGAGTTGGAGGAGCCACCTACCAGGTCCCGGTTGAGATCAGAAGCGACAGAAAAACCGCGCTGGCAATGCGCTGGATTATAGATTTTGCAAGAAAGAGATCCGACCATACAATGGCGGAGAAACTGGCCGGGGAGCTTCTTCTGGATTATAACAAGGAAGGCCCCGCTATTAAGAAGCGCAATGATACGCACAAGATGGCTGAGGCCAACAAGGCGTTTGCGCACTACAAATGGTAGCGCCGGGTTAACGCCCAAGGATCGGGTTGAAAATAGAATTCATGGTATGATGGGTGGAGGATCCCTGATGGTGTCCGTTAATTATCCGGATGTCAATGGAGATAGGGAATAAATAAATGAATTGCTTGCTGTGTTGGAGTAGCACTTTTAAATTTTCAGGGATCGTGTAGCCTGCCGGCTTTTCGGCCGGGGGCTGGCGGACCCCGGACCGGAAAGGCATCAGTGAAGAAATTTCCTCTGGATAAGGTCAGAAATATCGGGCTGGCGGCACATATAGATGCCGGTAAGACAACAGCTACCGAGAGGATACTATTCTACACTGGGAAGGTAAACCGGATGGGTGAAGTACATGAAGGGAATGCGGTAATGGACTGGATGGAGCAGGAGAAGGAGAGGGGTATTACTATTACCTCTGCTGCCACTACCTGTTTCTGGAGAGACTGCCGGATTAATATAATCGATACCCCCGGCCATGTGGACTTCACCGCCGAGGTGGAAAGATCTTTTCGTGTTCTTGATGGGCTGGTTATCCTGTTCTGCGGAGTCGGCGGTGTGGAACCGCAATCGGAGACGGTTTGGAAGCAGGCAAACAGGTATAACGTGCCCAGGATAGGTTTCGTAAACAAGCTGGACCGTGTCGGCGCGAGTTTTGACAATACCGTGAGGATGATGAAAGAGAAGTTTGAAATACCATGCATTCCGGTTACTCTCCCGATCTTTACGGGAGAGAATTTTTCCGGAGTAGCCGACCTTGTCAGGATGAAGGCGATCCGTTACAGGGATGAATCGCTGGGGAAGGAATTCGTCGAAGATGAGATACCCGGTGATATGAAGAACAGGTGCCTGGAGCTCAGGGAAGAACTCCTGGGAGAGCTGGCCGATTATAATGAAGAAATAATGCATCATGTGGTGGACGGGACCGAGGTTACCGAGGAGGCGATCAAGAGCGCTCTCAGAAAGGGTGTTGATGATATCGCCATCGTCCCGGTCTTCTGCGGATCGGCCCTAAGGAACAAGGGCGTCCAGCTTCTGATAGACGGCATAATCGATTATCTTCCCTCACCGCTGGATATGCCCAGGGTATCCGGTGTCAATCCGAAGACCGGCGAGGAAGAGGTAAGGAACCATTCCGAGGAGGATCCCTTCTCCGCTGTGGTTTTCAAGGTTGCCAACGATCCGTTTGTGGGCAAGCTGCATTATCTCAGGGTCTACAGCGGTAAGTTGAACACCGGCGACAGAATCCTGAACGCTACCAATGACCGGAGGGAAAGGTTTACCCGGGCTCTGGTAATGCATGCAGACAGCAGGGAGAATGTGGAGGAGCTTCATGCCGGCGATATCGTTGCGGTAATCGGCCTCAAGCATTCCACCACAGGTGACTCTCTCTGCGATATTAAACACCCCATAAAGATGAAAATGATGAAATTCCCCGAACCCGTCATATCAGTCGCGATAGAACCGCAGACCAAGGCGGATGACGAGAAACTCTCCAAAGCCCTGCAGAGGCTCAGCGATGAGGATCCCACCTTCCGTATTACCGTGGATGAAGAAACCAGGCAGACTCTTATTTCCGGAATGGGGGAGCTTCACCTGGAGGTGCTGGTGGAGAGGATGCTGAGAGAGTTCAATGTAAAGGCGAACGTGGGAAGGCCGCATGTAGCTTACCGCGAAACAATCACTTCCGGCACCAGGTCAGAGGGCAAGTTTATCAAGCAGAGCGGTGGCAAGGGACAGTATGGCCACGTGGTGATCGAGATGGCCCCGGCCCCGGGCAAGGGTTTCAGTTTTGTCAACAAGATAACAGGGGGAGTGATACCCAAGAGGTATATCCCCTATGTCAAAGAGGGCGCCAGGGAAGCGCTCCTGGCAGGACCGGTGAACGGATGCCCGGTGATAGATGTCGAGATAACCCTGGTGGACGGGTCCTACCACGAGATAGATTCATCAGATATCGCTTACCATATCGCAGGCAGCAAGGCTGTTACATCAGGGGTGAGGAAGGCGGGGCCGGTGCTTCTTGAGCCTATTATGGATGTGGAGATCATTCTGCCAACAGAGTATGTAGGTGATGTTATGAACGATCTTAACGCCCGCAGGGCCAAGGTCGAAGGTCTGCATCACCGGAGCGACGGCCAGATGATATCCGCTCTGACACCGCTGGCCGATATGTTCGGCTATGCAACTACTTTGAGGTCTCTGACTCAGGGCAGAGCGATTTATACAATGGAATTTTCACATTATAACCCTGTATCTGATGAGATACTCGCCAGAATCCAGGGTCGAATGAGAGGACTAGCGTAATAAAGGAGGAGTCCAATGGCTAAGGAAAAGTTTGAAAGGACGAAGCCGCATCTGAACGTAGGGACGATAGGGCACGTTGATCACGGAAAGACGACGCTGACGGCAGCGATAACGAAGCATCTGGCGGAGAAGGGGATGGCGACGTTCATTCCGTTCGACGATATTGACAAGGCTCCGGAGGAGCGCGAGCGAGGGATAACGATTGCGACTGCTCATGTGGAGTACGAGACGGAGAACCGTCACTACGCGCATGTGGACTGTCCGGGCCATGCGGACTATATCAAGAACATGATTACCGGTGCAGCGCAGATGGACGGAGCTGTGGTAGTGGTGAGTGCGGCTGACGGGCCGATGCCTCAGACCAGGGAGCATATACTTCTGGCGCGTCAGGTGAATGTACCGAGGCTGATAATATTCATGAACAAGACGGACATGGTGGATGATCCGGAGCTTCTGGAGCTGGTGGAGCTGGAGGTACGGGACCTGCTGAACGAGTATGAGTTTCCGGGCGATGACATTCCAGTGATCAAGGGGAGTGCTCTGAAGGCGCTGGAGAGCGACGACGGGGAGTCTGAAGAGGTCAAGTGCATCTGGGAGCTTCTGGAGGCGCTGGACAGTTATCTGGAGGAGCCGGAGCGCGAGATGGACAAGCCGTTTTTGATGCCGGTGGAGGATGTGTTTTCGATTACCGGGCGTGGTACGGTAGGGACCGGGCGGATAGAGCGTGGAGTGGTGCATGTGGGAGATGACGTAGAGGTAATAGGGATAAGGGACACGGAGAAGACAGTGGTGACCGGAGTGGAGATGTTCCGGAAGATGCTTGACGAGGGTCAGGCTGGAGATAACGTGGGGCTTCTTCTGAGGGGAGTGGACAAGGAAGATCTTCTCAGGGGGATGGTAGTGGCGAAGCCGGGATCTGTGACACCACACAGGAAGTTCAAGGGCAAGGTGTACGTGCTGAAGAAGGAAGAGGGCGGAAGGCACACCCCGTTCTTTGACGGTTACAGGCCGCAGTTCTATTTCAGGACTACGGATGTGACCGGGGTGGCGACGCTTCCCGAGGGCACGGAGATGGTAATGCCCGGCGATGACGTGGAGCTGGATATAGAGCTGATCACTCCGATAGCAATGGAGCATGAGCTCAGGTTCGCCATCCGCGAGGGCGGAAGGACTGTCGGAGCCGGCGTGGTAACTGAAATCATAGAGTAA
>WJIX01000300.1 GCA_014730075.1 bacterium
CTGGTAAAAGCCCGCGAGGAGGGGAAGATCCGCTGGATCGGAATAACCGGCCACTCCAAACCAATCCTTCTGGAGGCGATCAACAGAGGCGGGTTCGATACTGTTCAGCTCCCCTTCAACCCGATAGAGAATGAATGGGAGAATGAAGTAATACCGGCAGCGAAGAAAAAGGGGATCGGGATCATAGGTATGAAACCTGTTGCCGGAGGAGCGATAATAAATGTCTCCGAGTCGATCAGGTTCACCCTTTCCAGGGGTATAGAGATCTCCATACCGGGGATGGACTCTTTGGAGCAGGTGGATGAGAACGCCGCGGCGGGCGAAAAACCGTTTCAGCTCACTGAGAAGGAACTTGTTCTGCTACAGGATGAGAAGAAGTTGTGGAAGGGCAAGTTCTGCCGCAGGTGCGGCTACTGCCTCCCCTGCCCGGAGGGGCTGAACATCCCGTTTCTGCTTCTTATCGAAGCCTACTATACCCGCTACGGTTTGAAAGACTGGGCGCTTTCGAGGCTTAAGGGCCTGGAAAGAAAATACGCGGACTGCACCGCATGCGGAGAATGTATCGAAAGGTGCCCCTACAACCTCCCGGTACCGGATCTGATGGCAAGGGCAGACGGTATTGTAACCTGACCTTCTTACTTCAGAAGGGGCTTTTCCGCTTCCCTGAATTCTTTGATAACCGCACCCTCCAGGCCAACGGCTGTCTCGGCCGCTCCGTGGAATCCGGTGATAACAGCGGCTATCCTGTCATACTGAAAGAGAAGGACCTGGCCCCTGTACTTCATACTGCCGGATACCCTGTTATGGCCCGGCCCGTCTCCCGCGACCTCAACCGGTTCGCCCTCTATCTTCTGCGAGAGTTCCTTGAATAGCGCCCCGCTCTCCCGGGCGGTATCAAAACAGAAAAGATAGAGTTTACCATCTTTATCATCCAGGCCGTATTCTGCCGTAACAGCGGGAGGAAGCTTTCCGCTCCCCATAACCCCCTCTGCCACATAACCGATCCTGGTCTTGTCCAGACCTTGTTCCGGGAGGTACCCGACCCCCTCCGGGAGCGATCCCTTTTCCGGGATACCGGAGGCGATCGCATGGGCAAATTCCTTCATACGCTCCGAAAGATACTCGCTCTTTTCGAACAAACTTACCTTTACGTAGTAGTCTCCCTTCCAGAAGTGGAGGGAGTACCCGCCGGCGAATGAAAGGGTGCCGATCTCGCCGTTGTCCTTTTTGCCCATACTGAACTGTGAATAGATACCGAAGGCCATCCGGCTGCTCCCATGCTGATAAACCTCTACCTTCAGTTCCATGCCATCTTCGCTGGCAAAGTCCTGAGCGGCTGTTTCCACGAAGTCGTATGACATAAATTTCTCGGCAGAGCCGTTGATATATTCCCAGAGGTTATCCGCATGATAAACAGCCATCTCTCCCTGAGGGCTCCAGCCGGGCACCGGCTCCATCCCGGCTATAAGCTCCGAGGCGGAGCGGGCGGTTTGGCCGGCATTGCCGTCGCCGGAAACAAAAAGTACAACAGAGACCAGAAATATAATGGCAACATGGATAAAAGCTTTATTTCGCATATCTTTGATTCCTCCTGACATCTCTTTTACAGGTACCCGAAGATACTGCCGCTTGGCGGCTTCCAGATATATTATATATTCCATATCCGGCCGGCTACCGCAAGATTTTACTGTTTGTATATATCAGCTTTTATATTATGCTTAAAAAAAGAAATGTTTTCAAGGAAGAGGCAAAATGGGTTTTATAAAGAGGTTTCTGGGTCTGGAGCAGAATCCGGGGGAGCCCGAAAAGCTCACCGATAATACTTTCGAGCAGGTGATCGCAGGTTCCGAGCTTCCCTGCATGGTATACTTCTTTCACCTCTGGTGTTCTTCCTGCCAGGTTATGGGCGGGCTGCTGAACGAAATAGGGCCAGAGTATATCGACAGGGCAAGATTCTACAAGATGGATATCACCAAGGATCCCTACACCGCGGAAAAATTCAATGTCAGATCGGTTCCCAGGATTCTCTGTTTCAAGAACGGGGAGGTATCCGATTCCCTTACCCGGCTTACCCCCCTTGACGAGCTGAAAGAATGGGTGGAAAGCCAGCTCTAGAAGAGGAGGGAAAAGAAACTTGAAGGAAAAGGTCATCGACGGAAAGACCATAAGGATTATCCAGGGCGATATAACTGACCAAAAAGCCGATGCCATAGTCAACGCCGCCAACTCCAAGCTCCTTGGCGGAGGAGGGGTGGACGGGGCGATACACAGGGCAGGCGGAAGCAGCATTATGGCAGAGTGCGACCGGATCAGAAAGGAGAAGGGCGGCTGCCCCACAGGCACCGCGGTAGCCACCACAGCAGGAGAGCTGAACGCCAGATATGTAATCCACACTGCCGGACCGGTCTGGACCGGAGGGGAGAAAGGTGAGGCGGAGCTTCTGGCCTCCTGCCACCGGGAGAGCATCAGGATAGCATCGGATAAGGACTGCCGAGTTATCGCCTTTCCAGGTATAAGCATAGGGGCCTACCGTTATCCGGCCGAGCAGGCGGCAGAGATATCTCTTGCCACCGTGGCCGCTGAGCTTGGAGAGAGCGGGCTGGAGGAGGTCCGGTTCGTTCTTTTCAGCAGCAAGAACTACGATATCTACGCCAATGCCCTGGAAAGACTGGAAAAATAAGGGAGGCCTGAGTTGAAGCGTATCTTTTTTATTATATCCATATTTCTTATACTGCTGTCCGGAATCTCCCGGGCCGAAAGAGACGAACTCTTCTTCAAGGTCGGTGCGGGGGCCGGGGCGTCACTTCTGAACAACCTTTCAGATGAGCTCGAAACCCAGGGGAATGAGCTGCCTTTTCCCGAATACTCCATATCGGTTTCGATGGGAAAGACATTCTCCAACAACACCATAAGGGCGGAAGCTGTCTTCGGGTTCTCACTGCTTCAGGATGTCCGGTACCAGAACGAATATGAAAACTTCACCGAGACGATGAGTCATTACGACTTCGCCCTGATGGTAAGGAGGGTGTTTGCCCCGGAGAGAAAGATACTCTCCCCTTCGCTGGGTGTGGGAATAGGTTACGGGAGGACCAACCTGATCGAAGGGGCCGGGAGGATAGACTCTTTCGAGCTGCTGGGCTCACTGCAGGTTGATTCCGAGGTGCGGGATAATATGGATATCTTCGTGGAGCTCTTCTACGTCCAGGGTGTCTCCGAGAAGAAGTTCGGCTCTCCCTTCCTGGAGAATCTGGATTCCGATGTGCTCCTGGACAGCAGCGGCAACCCCCTGAAGGACAGGTACGGGGTAGCCGGCCTGAGAATCGGGATTACAGTTTGGCTGAGAGCCCTGGAGCAGCGGTACTGAAGCACAGAAATATTTCTCCTCAGAAATTAATTCCAGTTTTCCGTCTGGCAATTTCCCTTTCTCTTTAATCGCGTCCGCTCAGTTGCTCTCCCCCCCTGATCCTGAATGCGGAGAGGTGGCAGAGGCGGTTGTTGTACCACAGCCCGGATCCGGCATAATCCTGCCCTGAAAACTCCAGCTCCCTCCCGTAACCTGAGGGCTTCTCCGCCATTTGCACAATCCCGGGCAGCCCCCTGATAAACTCCTTTGCGGTCGATTTAAGGGCCTTCTTTCTCTTTTCCTTCAGCGCCGCCTCGAAGAAATAACTTTCCGAAAGCCGGGGCCATAATTTGCGGAGCGTCCTTCTGCTGTCGAACAGGTCCATCCCCAGGACCTCATCCCCAATGACAAAAAGGATTCCTGAGGATTCTTCCGGCAGGACCAGTTTCTGGCGGTACTTCGCGGTTCGCTCCTTCGCCGCTTCCAGGGCATCGGTGATCGAACCGGTCTTAGAATCCGCGCCAGCCGCGCTTATCGACATCGCAATATCTTCCCAGACCTTTGCCTGATCGCTGAGCGGGCGACCGGTGCTGCGCCTGCTTGCCTGAGAGCTCGCTATCTTTCCGCCCCTCAGTCCGGGGGTGGCGTAGTGAGAGGCGTTCAGGGTTTCGGTTTTCCAGCTCCATCTGTTTTGCTCAACGCAGCTTACCGGTATGACATGCTCGGTCTTCTCAGCTACAAGTATGGTTACATTGACCGTCCTGTTCTGCTTGGCACCTATCAGAATCTCCCCTTCAGGGATCAGTATAGGCGAATCGGCACGGTTTTCCACCAGAAGCTCGGGGATGCTCCCCGATTCCGAAACTTCCCTGACTTCCGCCTTCTCCTTCTCGATGGCATCCTTGAGCAGAACATATTCCGGTTTGCCGCCGTTTCCGGATATCAGGGGGAAGAGGGTAAGGTTGTGATAAAAGATTGCCTTACCTATCCTTATCCTCTTCAGGGTTTCTCTTACCACTTCGATCTCTCTCTCCCTGGCCTGCTTTCTAACTACCCAGGCCCGGTGCCTGAAAAGGGCCAGGAGCATCCTGGTCTCCGGGAGAAGTTCTTCTGTGTCCATTACCTTCAGTTGGTCCGAGAGGGCCGAGACCGCCTCCGGATCTGTCCACTGGTCAATCTCGAACCAGATTGCAACCACCGCCTGATGAAGGCCCTCCATCGCCCCTTCCGGATCATGGTCTTGCCGGAGTATCCGGCGGCCCTTGCGGTGAAGGTACAGCTCCAGCAGGATAAAAGTGCCTACGGACTTGTTTTCAGCTCCATAAGGTGGCGCGGCTTTCCCTTCCACCCAGACTTTGCCCGCATCGATAAGTGGAGCCAGCCAGGAGGAAATCCTTCTTGGAACATAGCCGGCCTGGCGGAATTTCCTGTTCTCGATACGTATCGCCCAGGGGTCGTGCTGGTTATCCCGCTCGCGCTCCAGTTGGATCTTCTCTCCGGGCTCTACCAGGGCCTCGTAATACTGCTCGCCGGCTATCCTGGTAAAGACCTCCCCAAGAAGCTTCAACGATCGGTTGCGTCTCTCTCTTTTATTTGACTTTCTGGATCTTTCCGGATCGGGCATATCAGTACCTCGTTTTCCCTGTTTCTTCTTATCGAGCAGATTTCAATATAATCATGATGGGGCCCTGGAATCATCATAGTACATAACTCATAAG
>WJIX01000301.1 GCA_014730075.1 bacterium
CCCTGGCCGATATCGGGGGATTAGCCCTTCTGATCATCTCTCCGGCGGCTATCGGTTCTTCCGGAGGAGCTGCCGGGCAGAGAGGTATGACGGGGCCGTCGCGCAGGCTGCAAGATCTGCTCGGCTCTATTGCCTCTGCCGAACAGCTGGCCGATAAGTACAAACTGATAACCGAGTCCGTAAGGAAACAGTACCGGGCTGATTTCGTGATACTGAGAACATCTCCATCGGCGGAAGGGGGATACGGGATTCGCGCATGCGCAGGGGAATGCCAGGAGAACCTCTATGAAATGACCGGCCTCAATTCCAGAAAAGATTACGCCAGCTACTTCGAGGACACCTGCGGGGGAAGTGAGGGGTACGCCCTGAGCCGCGGCGAACTGGGCGAGGACAGCCCGCTATTCGTGCCATCTCAGATTTCCTGGAGCGCGGAATCAATATACATATATCCGGTAAGAGACGCCGGCGGGGTGGAGAGCTTCTTCACCGTCGGATTCTTCGGCCATGATATCCGTCTTGACGAAAAATTTCTGGTCAGCTGCTCAGAACTGGTAAGGCAGCTTAACCGGTACGAAGCCCAGAGGGAGAACAGCCACCGGCTGGAAGCGCACCTGCTGCAGTGCAAGCATGAGCTGGAAGGGGCCAATCAGCTGAAATCCAACTTCCTCTCCATAGTGTCCCATGAGCTGAAGACCCCTCTTACTTCCATAAAGGCCTACGCGGAAACATTGGTAGAGAATATATCCACCCTGGAGAGAGAAACGGTGGCAGAGTTTCTCAACGTGATGAGCGAGGAAAACGACAAGGTAATAAAACTGGTCGATAATATACTGGATTACTCCACCATGGAGAACGGACAGCTCAGGTACAGGAAGGAGCTGTGCAATATCACGGAGATCATCCAGAATGTCTACAGCGAGTTCAGGGAGAAGATGCTCAGCGAGGAGGTGAGCTGCGACCTGCGGCTTCCCGCTTCGGAAGTTTTCGTGGAGGCGGACAGCTCCATGATCGGTCAGCTTCTCTCCAACCTTCTGGCCAACTCGATTAAATTCACCCCCGCCGGCGGGAGTGTTAAGGTGGCCCTGGAGGAGGAAGCCTCCGCGGTAAGGATACTGGTACAGGATACAGGGCAGGGGATACCGGAGGATCAGCTGGAAACAGTCTTTGAGCGGTTCCACCAGGTGGATGCCAGCAACACCAGGGAGCACGGAGGCTCCGGGCTGGGCCTGGCTATATGCAAGGATATCGTGGAGTGGCATGACGGCCGCATATGGGTGGAGAACATCAAGGAGGCCGGGGCCAGGTTCACGGTGCTTCTGCCGATCAGGGACACGGTGGTCCGGAACAGCAGCACCGCGGGCATAGTGGGCGCAACCAGGTTCAACCGGGAAAGGTTCCTGTCGCTGATCGTGGAGACCCTGGCGGGGTTCCTCCAGGCCAGGAAGACTTCCATAATGGCTCTTGACGAGGATGAAGGGGTGCTGAGAGTGGTGGCTGCCAAGGGGATGGACCCTGAATTCGTCCAGAACACCAAGGTAAGGGTGGGAGAGAGAATCGCGGGGAAGGTATTCGAAGAGGGCAAGGCGGCTCATATTAACGACATTGAAGAGAATGACCAGTTCAGGATGGCAAACAATTCCGCCTACTACGGAACCCATTCTTTCATATCCGCCCCCCTGATGTACAGGGGCGAGGTAGTGGGAGTAGTTAATGTAAGCGACCACGTGGAGGGGAAGGAGTTCTCCCCCTTCGACCGGAAGGTGCTGGAGGCCCTGGGCGGCGTGCTGGTGAACATGCTCAGAAAGCTTGAGAACTACGAGAGAGTATCAGAGAATTTCAACAACCTCCGAGAAGCGATGCGGACCATCCTCGACTTCAGAGAAAGTGTGGGAAGCAAGAATATCGCCCTCTATTCCAGGATGGCGGTGAATATAGGCGAGAAGATCGGACTGGATGAGGAGTCTCTAACCGCCCTTCAGCTGGGAATGAACCTCTACGATGTGGGTATGATGCTGGTCCCCAGGGGGATAAGGGGCAAGAGGGAGAAGCTCAGCGAGGAGGAATGGGAGAAACTCAGGGAGCACACCAACGCCGGCTACTCCCTGCTCTCCCCCATGGAGCTGGATGCGAGGATAATGGAGATGATAAGGAGCCATCACGAGAAGTACTCGGGCGGGGGTTACCCGGACGGGACTGCAGCGACGGATACCTATGTCGGCGCCAGGGTGATCCAGATGGTGGACTCCTTCAGGGCGCTGCTGAGCCAGGGCCCCTACCGCCGCAGCTATTCGGTGGATGAAGCGGTGGAGGAGATCAGGAGGGGTGTGGGCGACAAGTTTGATCCGGACATCTGGGAGGCGTTCAGGAATGTGATAGAAGAGTTCAGAGAATCGGGAGAGATCACCGAACTGGACTCCTTCCGCGGTTATTTGAGTGAAGTTCAAAGCGAAAAATCCGATAACAGGGAGAAAGTTAAGGAGAAGGTATGACAGAGAGAAAAGTTCTGGTTGTAGACGACGAGGTTAACATCACCCAGATAATGGAGTTCAGCATCGGGGCGGAAGGGTACCAGGTGGTCACCGCATCCAACGGCGAGGAGGCCATTACCAAGGCCCGTAAGGAACAGCCTAACCTTATTATCCTAGACATCATGATGCCGAAGGTGGACGGGTATGAGGTATGCAGGGTGCTGAAGCGCGACCCCCTGACCAAGCGGATCCCCGTAATTCTTCTTACCGCCAAGGGAAGAGAGATCGACAAAAGACTCGGTTACGAGGTGGGCGCTTCCGATTATGTGGTAAAACCGTTCAGCCCCAGCCAGCTGATCGATAAGGTGAACAGCTACCTCTACAGCAAGAAATAAGAATCAACCTCAGTCATTCCGGCAGAGGCGGAAGCCAAGATCGAAATTGGCGATTGTGTGCTGCGCCGTTCCCCGGAACGATGTGCGGCAGTATGGCTGAGGGAGCTGGTAGCTTCCTCCCCTTATAATACGGGGGTTTCCGGCGGCAGGTCCCAGTTGAAATACCGGGGCAGGGCTTCCCGGATTCTGATGGTACTCATCCCAGCACCATTCCCAGACATTCCCGCTCATATCGTATAATCCCAGGGCGTTAGCAACCAGCTCGCCCCCCTGATGTGTTTGACCGCCGGAGTTGTTATCGTACCAGGCACAGCTGGATAAGGAGGAGTTCACACTGTAGCCGCTGTGCTGGTCCCCTGGATCGAAGCTGCTCCCGTCGATATACCTTGCGGCATATTCCCATTCAGCCTCAGTGGGGAGCCGGTAGCCGTCAGCGGTGGGCTCCACCTCGCAGCTGTCCCCTGTCACCGGCGCTATCCTGCAGGCATTGGCGGGTATATGAGAGCTCCCCGCGTAGTAGTATACCGGGGTCAGGCCGCTCTTCTCGGAGAGCGCATTGCACCAGACCACGCAGTCAACCCAGCTGATTTCAGTAACAGGGTGGTATTGGTCAGTAAAGGGAGGCAGGTTGGTTCCGGCCTGGCCGTCATTGATGAAGATATAACCTCTGGAAACCGCCCAGGACCTGATCTGCTCCCAGAGGATATAGGGGACTTCCAGCTCAGATATCTGGAAGGGCTCTACGTCAAGCTGCTCTACCGGTTCATATACTCCCACGTAACCGATATCGAAGGTCCCACCCGGGACCGGAACGAATCCGTAGAACTCCACTGTTATGCTCACCTGATCGGTGCCGCTCTTGCCGGAGCTGTCAGTCGCCTTCAGCTCGATCTGGTGAGTATTGACGGAGAGGTCGGTCCTGGTGAAAGCCCTGCCCGTTCCCAGAGCAGAATCCTGGTCGCTGGTCCAGACCATCA
This sequence comes from bacterium, assembly GCA_014730075.1. Classification (GTDB taxonomy): domain Bacteria; phylum Krumholzibacteriota; class Krumholzibacteriia; order Krumholzibacteriales; family WJIX01; genus WJIX01. The sequence goes on from WJIX01000301.1 coordinate 3,841, forward strand.
CGCTGTCCGGCAGCGCGCCATCCTCATTGTCGGTCGCGGTTCCTGCAAAATGCACGGTATCGCCGAACATGAAGTACTCACCGTCGGCAGGAGATGTTATAGCGATATCGGGGGCGCTGTCAATCGGCACATTGATCTCCTCCTCCTCGCTGCAGGAGATAATAATAAGGGCAATGATTGCAGGTATTATCAGAATTGCTGATAGCTTCTTCATAACGGAATGCTCCTTGTGGTAATAGTATCAGGTGGCATCTCTTTAATTATAGCACCTGGAGGGGGGATTCTCAAGGGGGCGAGTGCGGAGTAGGGGGATGGTTTTACCCGGGGTCTCATTTAAGTATGGCATTTTCAGATTCATTCTCAAGCTAATTTCTGGCATACTATTTTCATGATTATACTGAGTGATATTTACATCTTTTTTGTTGTCTCTGCCGCGGCAGTCATTGAAGAATCAGCATGTTAAAAATGAATTAAATGGAGCAGTCATGTATAAAATAATCAGGGACCGGAACGAAGTGGAAGAGCTTAACCAGTGCACATTCTCAGAATTGGGATTTAAAGAGAGGGAGCATTTCCAGGAGTGGATTGTAAAGACTCCATCCATTTTTGGAGAAGAGCTGTTGATTCTGCAGAAAGAGTTCTCAGGTTTTTCAGATACCAGGGAAAGGTTGGACCTGCTGGCTCTTGATAAGCAGGGCGACCTGGTCATTATAGAGAATAAACTGGATGATTCCGGGAGGGATGTAACCTGGCAGGCTTTGAAATATACTTCCTATTGTTCAAATTTGTCAAAAGATGATATCAGTAAGATTTACCAGGATTACCTGGATAAATATAATAAGGAACAGAATGCAGAGGAAAAATTAGCAGAATTCATGGAATTGGAAGATTATGATGAGCTGGAAATCAATAAGGGGTCATCTCAGCGGATCATTCTTGCAGCAGCAAATTTCAGAAAAGAGGTCACTTCAACGGTTCTATGGCTGCTCAATTACAAATTGCGTATTAAGTGCTTCAAGTTAACTCCATACTCTCTCGGAGATCAGCTCTTTTTAACTGTTGACCAGATAATTCCTACCAAGGATGCGGAGGAGTATATGATAGGTATGGCGGAAAAGGTCCAGGATGAGATCGATTCGAAAACAAAATTGAGCAATAGACATCGAATTCGAAGGGAGTTCTGGATCAGGCTGATAGATGACATGAATAATAAAAGCGAATTGTACAGCAATATCAGCCCATCTATTTACAATTGGATTTCTACCACGGCCGGCTTAAGGGGAGTTGGGTTCAACTTTGCGGTAAGTAAATATTACGGGAGAGCTGAAATATACATAGACAGGGGCGATTATGATGAGAACAAGAAAATATTTGATATGTTATACGAGCAGAAGAAAGAAATAGAATCTGATTTTAAAGGTACGTTGACCTGGGAAAGATTGGACGACAAAAGAGCATCAAGGATAAAAACAGAAATGGAAACGAATGTTTTCAAGAAAGAAAATTGGGATGAAATGATAAAATTCATGACCGGCAAAATGATAGAATTAGAGCGGGTATTCAGACCAATGATTGCAGAAATTGGGCGCGAATTTTAGTTTTCTTTATCTTGAAATCGACCGGTTTGGTTTTGAACTGACAGATTTTACCGAAAATATGTAAAATGTACTGAACGAATTCAGCTGAATTCGTTCAGTTTAAAGGTCAACTGCATCCACTTTTCACAGGGTAGGGGCAATTTTCTGAACAGCTCCAAATGCAAAGGATTAAATTCCAATTCATTGTTGACACATAGCGTAATATATTATACGATATATGTCGTAACGACGTTTGTCGTAATAAAGGAGATAAAATGAACCCGTTTCTTTTCGGGAAGATCGTACGGGGCGAGTATTTCGCCGACCGTAAGGAGGAGATGAAATCTATTGAAAATGAGCTGCTGTCGGGGCAGAACCTCGTTTTGATAAGCCCCAGGAGATACGGCAAGACCAGCCTGGTAATAAATGCATTGGAAGAAGCCGACACGCACTATCTCTATATCGATATGGAGCTGGTAACCGGGGAGGATGATTTCGCTAATCTTTTAATCAGGAAGGCACTTTCTCTGAGCCGTTTTGAGAAGTTCAAGGATCACCTTAAAATACTGAGAGTACAGCCTGATTTCAGATACAATCCTGAGAGCGGAGAATTCTCCATAACCCTCGGCCCGGAAAAAAAGGATATCCCTGTCTACCTCGAGGATGCCCTGAACTTCCCTGAGATGGTGGCAACCTCGCAAAAGAGGAGGCTGGTTATTATCTTTGATGAATTTCAGGAGGTCAGGAGGATTTCACC
>WJIX01000302.1 GCA_014730075.1 bacterium
CTGAACGCTGTTCCCGCTCCCGAAAGAGGAAATAACCGCGCATCCGGCGAAGAAGACAGCCAGGAATTTCCACTTCGAACCCATACCCTTCTCGATGTAGTACATGGGGCCCCCCGAGACCTCTCCGTCCTCCCTGACCTTCCGGTAATTCATGCTGAGGGTACACTCGGTAAATTTGGAGGCGGTCCCCAGTATCGCGGTAACCCACATCCAGAAGAGAGAACCTGGCCCGCCGTAGTGAATGGCGGTGGCCACCCCGGCGATGTTGCCGATACCTATGGTAGCCGAAAGGGCCGCCGAGAGGGCCTGGAAGTGATTGATCTCCCCCGAATCCTCTTCCCGGTCGTACTTTCCGGCAATTACCTTGAGGGCATGTCCTATTCTTCGAAGCTGGATGAACCGCATCCTGAAGGTGATGAATATCCCAGTGCCCAGAAGAAGGACCAGAAAATAGGGCATGGCGGCGGGGAATTCCCAGATATATTTGTAAACGGTATCTATGAAGCTGTGTATTGAATCCATATCTCAAACTCCTTCTCAGATCCTGGTGATACCTCTAGAAGATCAGGAAAATAAGCAGAATGATTATTATCAGCGGGCAGAAGAATGCCATCAGGAACCTGAACGGTTTCTCGATCATCTTCAGTCCAGGCCTGCCCCCGGTAATGATTCCGATTACGTTGTTGGTCTTCCATACATGGACCACGAATATCGCCAGCAGCAGAGCGCCCACCTCAAGCATCAGATTGCCGAATATCCAATCCATCATTCCCAGAAAGCTGGTATGTATAATCGGAAGATCCTCCAGCCAGGGAACGATCCCCTGTGAGAGGGCTGAGGGAAGACCCAAGACCAGTACCATCCCCGATATGACCCATACAGCCTTTTTTCTCAGCCAGTGTTTCTCATCCACGAAGTAGGCGGTGGCCACCTCCAGAAGTGAAATGGTGGAGGTAAGCGCCGCTATGGACAGGAGGATGAAGAATGCAGCTCCCACGATATTGCCGGCCGGTATGGAGGAAAAAATCCTGGGTAGCACCTTGAACACCAGGCTGGGCCCCTCGTCCGGCTGAAGTCCTGCGGAGAATAGGGCCGGGAATATAAGCAGGCCTGCCAGGATCGCTATCAGTGTGTCGAACAGGGCCACCGAGCAGCCGCTGGAGAAGATACTTGCGTCTTCGGGGAGATAGCTTCCGTATGTGATCATCGCGCCCATCCCCAGGCTGAGCGAGAAGAATGCCTGGCCCAGGGCGTCCAGCAGGGTCTTTCCGGTAACCTTGCTGAAATCGGGCCTGAAGTAGAAGGCCAGCCCCTCGCCCGCCCCCTCCAGGGTTACCGAGCGTATTATCAGTATAACCAGAAGGCCCAACAGTATCGGCATCAGTATCTTGGCCCATCTCTCGATCCCGTTCTTGATACCTCCCCGGACCACCAGGGCGGTAAGGATGGTGAATATAACGAACAGCAGAATTGAATAGGCGGGATTGGCCGCGAATGACTCGAAGGTTCTTCCGTCGCAGCATATAATCTTGACTATATAACCCAGGGAATATCCGGCCATTACCGCGTAATAGGAGAGGATTCCTACTCCGGTTGCCACTCCCATGAACCCCACTATCTTCCAGTTACCGCCGGGCTTTATTGCCTGGAAAGCCCCCACCGGGTTCCTCCTGGTGAATTTGCCCAGCGAGAGTTCCGCCAGCATTATGGGTAGCCCCAGCAGGACAACACATACCAGGTAGAGTATCAGGAAGGCGGCACCGCCGTTTTCACCCACCTTGTATGGAAATCGCCAGATATTTCCCAGCCCTATGGCAGAACCGGCGGCCGCCAGTATGAATCCCAGCCTGGAGTTCCAGCACCCCCGGCTGTTCTGGTTGTCTGAACTCATAGATCGCCTCCGTGGATTCTAATTGCTTAATCTGAATAATCGGATAGATAACACTCTAACTTATTTTCCCCCCCGCGGGCAATTATTTTTTCCCTGTGTCAGATAGAGGCCGAACAGTATCACCGCGCTTCCGGCCAGAAAGAAGATTGAGATATCCTCTCCCCAGAGGGCCCAGCCGAAAAACGCGGCAAAGGGAGGGTTGAGGTAGATGAAGGAGGCAACTGAAGTAGCCGGCAGGTACTTCAGCCCGGTGTTCCATATAAGGTACCCCGCCACGGTGCATAGAAGGGAAAGGTGGGCCAGCGCCAGCCAGTGGGTGGGTGAGAAGCTGGCCAGTATACCGATGAATTCCCTGTCCAGCAGGATCAGAAAGGGAATGGTACCGATGGAGAGGGAGAGGTAGCTTATCGTAACCGGCCTGTATTTCCCTGTCAGCTTCTTCCCTGTTACCGTATAGATCGCCCAGGAGACCGGAGCCAGGGTGGCAAGGCCGGCATAGCGGAATTCGGATAGTTCCAGGCTCAGGCCGATCCTGCCCCATTTGATAACCGCCACCAGGCCAATGAAGGCTATCACAACGCCCAGTACCCTCCGAAGAGGCGGTTTCACCCTGAGATAGACCACTGAGAGGATCAGTGTAAATATGGGGGAAAGGGTGGTGATTAGAGCGGCAGCACCAGGTTTTATCTCGGTCTGGCCGGTGTAGAGAAAGAAATTGTAACCGGCAACCCCGAAGATACTCATCACCGCTATCCTCCAGGGGTGCCCGGTGAGGATCCGGCGGCACTCCTCTCTCCCGGATCTTCTGGCCAGAAGATATAAGGTGCAAATCAGAGCGGCTGGAAGAAACCTGGCCAGTATGAGCCGGTGGGGAGTGAATACCTCGCGCAGGTGCCTGATGGCGGTGAATGAATTGGACCAGATCACGAACAGCAGTACCAGCAGTATCTTGACCAGCGCGGGGGAGATTTCCTTCTTCGGGTAATTATGCTCCATAACGGGAAATTCCGGGCAATTATACGTCAGAACTTGTAACTACAGGGCAATCTGTGGTATAATAGTACCTGCAGGGTGGAAGTTACAACTACTTTTGTTTCAGCAACGGGAGGGAGAGAAGAGATGATGAAGCGAATATTGATCACCCTATTTCTCGTAACCCTTCTGGCATCCTCACTGCAGGCAGTGGTTATCCGGGGCACCAGAGGACGGAGACTCCTCCGTTATCAATACCTTAAGAATCGATGGCAGAATGACAAGCTTCGTATTTACAACGAATACGGGTTTCCCATACACCGCTACAGGGTAAGAGGGTACGGACGGGTAAGAGAACACTGGAAATATTATGAGGAGGGGCTTGAGTTCGTATTCGATGAAGAGTCCAACCTGGTAAAGACCAACCGCTTCTGGCCGGAAGACCGGCGAGAGCGGTTCAGGAGATATTAAGTCTGGCAGCCGGGCCGGACAGATTGAGGGAGCGTGAAGAGGCGGAGGCACCTCATTCTCGAAAGGGGGCCGGGATTACCAGTTTTCAAAAGCCGGTAATCCCGCCCCTTTCAACCTCCGGATATCCCCGGCGGGACGGCGGCTACGGCCATAACGCCGGCCCACCGGAAACCATTCCGAAAATTAATTGAAAATTAGCTGAAATAATCATATATTAGGACTGTTTAAATTCGAGTTACTGTCTGTTATTGCTGTTTCTTTAAATAAGTTCTTTACGGGGGAGAATAAATGAGTGAGAAAACCTACCAGAGCGGAGTAACCATTAAGCCGGCGGACGTACACAAGACACTGGGTAACTACATGCTAGTTGACGGGTATCCGATTGTCCTTGACCTGGAGAAGAGCAGGGGCAGCTGGGTGTACGATTCGCTCAATGAAAAGAAATATCTCGATTTTTTTACCTTCTTTGCCTCCAACCCGATCGGCCACAACCATCCGGGGCTGCTGGAGAAAGACTTTTATGATAAAATGGCAAGAGTTGCGGTGAACAAGCCATCCAACTCTGATCTTTACACTACCCAGATGGCCGAATTCGTGGAGACTTTCCACCGGATCGCGGTCCCGGAAGGGTTCAACAACCTCTTTTTCGTCAGCGGAGGCGCCCTGGCTGTTGAGAACGCCCTGAAGGCAGCTTTCGACTGGAAGGTAAGAAAGAACATGGAGAAGGGTGTAAAGGGTGAAAAGGGGCATAAGGTCATACATTTCCGGGAAGCTTTTCACGGCCGTACCGGCTACACCATGTCACTTACCAATACCGATCCGACCAAGATCAAGCACTTCCCCAAATTCGACTGGCCCCGGATAGAGAATCCGAAGGTAACCTTCCCGATTGAGGATAACCTCGCAGATATCGAAGCCGCCGAGAAGAGAGCGGTGGAAGCTATTGAAAAGGTAATCACCGAGGATGGAGAGAATATAGCCGCCATTATCATCGAGCCGATCCAGGGAGAGGGCGGGGACAATCACTTCCGCAAGGAATTCTTCCAGGAGCTGAGAAGAATCGCCGATGATAATGAAGTGATTCTCATCTACGACGAAGTCCAGACCGGCGTAGGTATTACCGGAAAGATGTGGGCCTGGCAGAACTTCGGAGTAGCCCCCGATATCCTGGCCTTCGGCAAGAAGACCCAGGTCTGCGGTATAATGGCCACCGACCGCGTCAATGACGTGGACAGTGTATTCAAGGTCTCCGGCAGGATCAACTCCACATGGGGCGGGAACCTCCTGGATATGTACCGGGCCAAGAGGATATTCGAAATCATCGAACAGGACAACCTGGTTCAGAATGCCGCTGATAAGGGAAAGATACTTCAGGACGCCCTGCGGAAGATCCAGTCCGAGCATCCTGATATCATCTCCAATGCCAGGGGAATGGGGCTGTTCTGCGCCTTCGATCTAAAGGATGACCAGACCAGGGATAAGCTGGTCGGTAAGCTCTTCGAAAACGGGCTGTTCATTCTGAAGTGCGGTTGTCACACCATACGCTTCCGCCCGCCGCTGAATGTCAGCGAAGAAGAGATAGAGCAGTGTGTTGAGATAATATCTGATACACTGAAAGATATGTAGGAAGGTATACTGGCTTCCTACAGGAATTGAAATTCTATTTGCCTTGAGAATGCTCTGGGGATAGCTGTTGCTGGTTTTAGCCGCCGGCCTTTTCAGCCTTCTTTTCTGTACTGTCTTTCTTCGATTCACCGGAACCGCCGCTGGCCTTCTTTTCTCTACCGGAATGATCGTCGTCGCGGTAATCGGTCCTGTAGAAACCTGATCCCTTCAGGATATGCCCGACCGGTTTGATAACCCTGTATACCTTTCCCCTGCATTTAGGGCAGCGTTTCCTGGGTGGGTCGGAAATACTCTGCTCTAACCAGAACTCATGTTCGCATTTCTCGCAGGCGTAATGGTATCTCGGCATCGGGATTCCTTTCTCTATATCTATCCTGCTGCCGGTGCAGCCGGAATCAGGTGATAATACAAAATCTCCAGAACAGCGTATTGGTTATTATTTTAATAATATATACCTGAAATCAAGTGAAAAATTGGATTTCACTTCCGGATTAAGCTGTTGTAAGAGTCCCTTTTTGAAATTATAATGCTCTTGCAAAAGGAATTGGAAAACTACCTGTATAGCTTAACTGGCACCGAAGAGTATTAGAAGTCACAGCGAGGCCATGAGAAAGATATTTATATATGCCGGGCTGATTTTGATAGCTGTCGGGATATTGATGCCATGGCTGGGAAGGTTCGGGTCCCTGCCAGGCGATATCGTGATAGAAAGGACCAACTTTAAATTCTATTTTCCGCTCACTTCGATGGTGATTCTAAGTCTGGTGGCTTCGCTTATCATCTGGCTGATAAGAAGATGAAAATCTCCGGCGGTACCGGGAGGCAGGAGCCGCCGGAACGGGGATCTGCCAATGAACTGTTTTGATGTGGTAATAATTGGAGCCGGGCCGGCAGGGCTCAGGTGCGCGTATATCCTGGGCGATTCGGAGCTCAGAGTGGCCGTTCTGGACAAGCAGGAGCTGCCCGGTGTGAAGCCATGTGCGGGGGGGATAACCCCCAATACAGAACTGTACCATCAGCTGCCAGGCCGGTATGTTCAGTTCCGGCGCCACCGCGTAGTGATCAATCGGCGGGAGTTCGATGTCAGGATAAGGGAACCGATAAGGGTAATCGACCGGGCCGACCTTGCCAGCTACCAGCTGAGGAGGGTAGAGGGATTCGAGAATATCACTATTTTCAAAGGTATCAGGATCAGGTCCGTTTCCAGGGGCGACGGAGAAAATTTTGTAGAGAGCGAGAGTGGTGAGAGGTTCTATTACCGATACCTGGTGGGGGCTGACGGCTCGAAGTCCGTTACCAGGTCATTTCTCGGGCTGAAGACCGGGCTCAGGACCGGGTTGAATTGCAGGATAGAGGCCAGTTATGACAGGATGACCTGGTATTTCAATCCCGGTCTTCTGTCAGATGGATACTGCTGGATATTCCCCCACAGGAATTTTCTCTCCTGCGGGGTTTATTACGATCCCGGCAAGGTTTTGGGGACAGATGCTCTGGGAGCGCTGGAAGACTTTCTGTCTAACCGCGGGATCGACCTGCCGCACTCGCGCCTGGAAGGTTTTCCGGTCCTCTGCGGCCATCACGGTTTCAGGTTCGGTAATATATTCCTCTGCGGGGACGCGGCCGGATCGGCACTTCCGGCCACGGGGGAGGGTATATACCCGGCGGTTCTATCCGGAGAGTCGGTAGCCCGGTACCTGATCGGGGAAATGGAAGCGTTCTCCGCCATGAATGAACTCCTCAGGTCCAGGAAGAGGCAGCTGCTGGGGATTCGGGCATTCAGGGCGCTGAGAATACCGCTTTTGCAGTCGGTTGCGCTGGAGGCGCTGGCACGTTTCGGCAGCAGGTATTATATGAGCTGACAGATTTATCTTTTTCCATGCAAGAAAGGATTTCAAGATGGCTTTCAAGGAACTGGTTATCAGCAGCAGGAGCTGCCGCAGGTTCAGAGAGGATGAAAAGATTAGCAGGGAGATATTGGAGGAGCTGGTTGATCTGGCAAGGCTTTCACCATCAGGGGGGAACAGGCAGCCCCTGAAGTTCTACCTGGAGAACAGCCCCGGGGGAAACAGCAAGATATTCCCGCATCTGGCCTGGGCCGGATACCTCAGTGACTGGGATGGGCCCGAGGAGGGGGAAAGGCCCGCCGCCTACATAATAATCCTGCAGGACACCAGAATCAGAGAGAACCCCGGATGCGACCATGGTATAGCGGCCCAGAGCATCCTGCTGGGAGCGGCTGAGCAGGGTTTCAGGGGCTGCATGATAGGGTCAGTGAAAAGAGAGCGGCTTTCGGAGGATCTTGGTCTCGACGGAAGATACCGGATTATGCTGGTAGTCGCGCTAGGATTTCCCGCGGAAGAGGCTGTGCTGGAGGAGATGCCGGAGAATGGGAGCATCAAATACTGGCGGGGAGAGGACGGCAGGCACCATGTCCCCAAGAGGGCGCTGGAGGAGATTATCATACATTAGCAGGTTGATTATTATGGATAGTGCCCAAATCATCAGAGAGCTTAACCTCCTGGCCGATCCGGAGCGGGCCGTAGGAATGGAGAGAGTGGGGATCAGCTTCAGCAGTTCTCTCGGAGTCTCTCTGCCCGATCTAAGGAAAATGGCCTCCAGAGCAGGGATGGACCATCCGCTGGCTCTCAGGCTATGGGAGGTTGACCTCAGGGAGGCAAGAATTCTGGCGGGGATGATCGATGATCCCTCTCAGGTAACGGAGAAACAGATGGAAAGCTGGGCTGGTGACTTTGATAACTGGGAGATATGCGATCAGAGCTGTAACAACCTCTTCAGAAAGACCGCGCATGCATGGCCCAGGGCGCGGGAATGGACCCGAAGGGATGAGGAGTTTGTAAAAAGAGCGGGGTTTGTCCTGGCCGCGGTGCTTGCGGTTGGAAGAAGAGAGCCGCATGAGGGCAGATTCGAGGCCTTTCTGCCCCTTATAGTGGAAGGATCCTCTGACGGCAGGAATTACGTTAAGAAGGGAGTGGACTGGGCGCTTCGGCAGATAGGCAAGAGGAGCCCGTATCTGAACTCCAGAGCAATCGAGACCGCCAGGGATATTGGGCGGCTGGATTCCGGGAGCGCCAGGTGGATTGCCGCCAGCTCGCTCAGAGAGCTTACCGGCGAGAAGGTTCAGAGGAGGTTCCGTGGCCGGCCGGTCTAGCTCACGTCAGGCTTGAATTGTCAGGATACATTTCTATATTTCAGGGTAAGAGCGTATTTAGATTATCTCTGAGATCTGGATCCTGACCGGTAGGAACGGGAAGGACAGAGTATGAAGAATGCAGCAAATTCTGTTGGTTTCAGATTTCTCTTTCTGGGGATATATGGCCTTGCCATGGGTCTTTTCGAGGCGGTGCTGGTGATATACCTCCGCCTTCTGTACTACCCGGGGGGGTTCAGCTTCCCGCTGGTGGAGATCCCGCCCGGGGTGTTGCCGATGGAGCTTCTCAGGGAGATTTCCACACTGGTCATGATAGTAGCGGTGGCAGTGGTTGCGGGGCGGGATAAGCTCAAGCGCCTGGGTTGGTTTCTGTATATTTTCGCGGTATGGGATATATTCTACTACATATTCCTGAAGATTCTTATTGGGTGGCCTGATTCGTTTATGACCTGGGATATACTCTTTCTTATCCCGGTAACCTGGGTGGGGCCGGTCCTGGCGCCGCTGATCTGTTCTGTTACCATGATCGGTATGGCATGTGTATTGATACTTCCTGGCTTCTGGGGGCTCAGGGTAAAAGCGGCAGCCGCTCACTGGGCGCTTATTTTCTCCGGAGCGGCTGTCATATTCGTCTCTTTCGTGAAGGATTACATTCTTATTATTCTCAGGGGAGGGTACCTGGAAAACTACTTTGAGCTTCACCGGAATACCGGTTTCATGAAGGAGGTAACCTCATTCATCCCCCAGAGCTTCAGCTGGCTGCTCTTCTGGGTGGGAGAGGCCCTGATACTGATCGCACTCTTTCTTATAGCGCGGAAAACAGCGGTCAGGGCAGATATAATCAGGCAGCGATGATAGTATACCCACGGTGGGAGCCATATATTGTTATCAGGACGTGGATTTTCTCTCTGGTCTTATACTGGCTCATGTTTTAAGATTACACTCTGGAGAGTGCAGGTTGAGCCGAAGGAGCGCAAAAAGTGTCAGAGAAGCAGTATCCAGTATCTGTTGACGGATGGATAAACTGCGGTTGGAACACACTGAAGGAAAGAAAAGAGGATCTCTACAGGGGGGTTGCTCTCCTGATAGGTTACCAGATTCTACTCTTTCTTATCAGCCTGCTTCCTCTGGGAATATTCGTTACCATATTTATTCAGCTGAGCGCCGGGGTAGTTATCTCGGTCGGCTGGCTTAATTACTGCCTTAGAATCGTGAGGGGAGAGGAGGTTCAGCCGGGTATCATCCTGGAACCGTTCAGCCGGTTCGCTGAATCCTGGGGAGTTTCGATCTTCCTCTCGATACTGGTGACGGTGGGGCTGATGCTGCTTATCGTGCCGGGATTCTATGTGATGGTCAGGTATGGGTTTTCTCTGTTTGCGGTTATTGATGAGAAGCTCCCGGTCTCAGATTCCATGAAATTCAGCGAAAAGATAACAGGTGGGTACGGCATTCACCTGACTGTGTTCTATATTATCGCCATGGTCAGCCTCTACCTTATTACCCTTATCTATCTTAACAGGGGCGATACACTGGGGACACTGGTCCTGGTATTCTATCATATTGGAGTGACCCCGGTGCTATCTCTTGTATTCGCCTCTGCATACGATTCGATAAGCTGCGCTCACCGTTATAACAACCTGGACAGGACAGTGTGAAGCAACTTGCCGGGGAGGAGAATAAAGGTTAGAGTAAGATGAGTAAGGATTATTTTATACCGGCAGGCAGTTCCAGGGCGGAGATATCGGTTAAAAAATCGCGCTTTATCGCCGAGGCGGTACCGATAGAGTCGCCGGAGGATGCAAGGGAAAAGATAAAACGGAAGAGGGTGGAGTACGAGGGGTGTACCCATGTGATTTACGCCTTCGTATCAGGGGGAGCATCCAGCGAACTCAGCGGGATGAGCGATGACGGGGAACCATCGGGGACAGCCGGCGCGCCGGTCCTGGATGTTATCAGGGGCGCGAATCTGTTCAACCTGCTGATAACGGTGGTCAGGTACTTTGGCGGGGTAAAACTCGGTACCGGAGGACTGGTGAGGGCATATTCGGAGGCGGCCAGGAAAGCTATGGATAATCTCCGGGTCAGAAAATATGTGCCGGAGCAGAGCTTTACCCTGGATGTGCCCTACCCCCTCCACGAGAAGGTCAGGGTCGTACTGGAGAGTGCTGGGGGGAGGATAAAGGGAGAGGAGTTTGCGGATTCGGTACGGATCAGCGGGGCTGTTCCCAGATCGAACCTGAACAGGTGCAACAATGAGCTTAAGAATATATCAGGTGGCAATCTGTCGATAAGACTGGAGGGGTAAGGAAAATGGA
>WJIX01000303.1 GCA_014730075.1 bacterium
CAATTATATCAGGCTCCACCCCTTCATTTTCCACTATCCACCTGCCCTCTCCGTCATATATACGGTAATCCGGAGCGGAAATGCCTCCGCCGTCGATCATCCCTATCCACATGGATACACCTACCAGGCCTCCCCAGGTCCTGGTGCCGATAACCGGCCCCATATCAAACATCTGGAACTCCATCGGCAGCTCATCTCCACCCGAGCCGGCCTGCCTGTTGGTCAGGCATGCGAGGTGGGCATTAACGGCAACCGCCGGCGAGGTCTGGTCATGGGAGTACCTCCTGGTCCAGTAGGTCAGTGGCTCCCTTCGAAGCCGCCTGAGGAAGATCGCGGGATTGAGCCCCCCCCCATTGAATCTGCCATCGACGATCAGTCCCTTCTTCCGGGTCTGAGAGTAGAAGTACTTGGGGAATTCCCTGGCGGAACCGAGGTATGTGTCGGGAAGGTGAATATATCCTATTTCTCCCCCGGAGTTCTCAGCCGCTACCCGGCGGTTGTGCTCAACCCAGCCAAGGTAACGGAGGGTGTATTCACCCCTCAGTGGTTCCACACTGTATATACGCGGAGAATCATCATCAGGGTCGCTGCTTACGGAGAGTTTTACCTGTTTGCCGGCCAGTCCCTCAAAATAACTGTATATGCTGGAGCTGGAGGAAACCTCTTTCCCATTCACGGCGAGCAGGTAATCCCCGCTTTCTATTTCCACACCGGGCACTGCGAGCGGAGGTATAATACCCCGGGTCCAGTCTGCAACTCGGAATATCCTTCCGAAACGGTAACGGCCCTCCTTCCTGTCTATCTCCCAGTCCACCCCCAGCATCCCCACATTCACTCTATCGGCCCTGCGCCGGTAGTCGCCACCGAATACATATGTATGGGAGGTGTTAAGCTCCCCTATCAGCTCGCCGATCAGATATCTCAGGTCAGAACGGCAGGACAGGCTGGGCAGAAGCTGTGCGTACTTGTCGCGCACCCGGTCCCAGTCCAGGCCGTGCATACCGGGTTCGTAGTAGAAATCGCGCTCCATCCTCCAGGCCTCGTGATAGATCTGTTTCCACTCGGCAAGCGGGTCCAGCTTCATGGTCAGGCCGGATAGGTCCAGCGACTCTTTTCCCGAGTCGACAGCTTCGGCGGATATGATTCCCACACTCTCACCCCTGGTATAAACGATATTTTTTCCGTCAGCGGAGAGCCGGTAACTGTCTATCCCGGTTAATACGGTCTTCTCTTCCCTCTTCTCAAGGTCATACCGGTAGAGGTCCATGGGGCCCACTGCCCGGAACTCGAAGTGATTGAAATCCCCCTCATCCCTGTTCAGGTAGAATAGATATTTGCCAGCCGAGGCAAGCTCGCGGTAATTGCCCCGGGCAAGGGGGAGCATCTCCAGCCTGTCCTCCAGGCCCTTAAAATCGATCCTGACCTTTTCGTCCGATTCCTTCTGATCTTCTCCGCCATTCTCTATCTCTACCTCGTCGCTCCGAAGCTCCAGCAGCCGGTCTCCGTCCTCTTCCAGGGTCAGACAGCATACAGCGGCCGCCTTCTTGTAGACCATCTCCCAGTCAAAATCACAGAATGTAGGGTCAAAACGCCTGTTAGATACGAAAAAGAGGTGATCCCCGTCTTCGGTAAAGACCGGGCCGAAATCCTTGAACAACCCGTTGCTGACGCAATGGATATCATCCTTATCCAGGGAATAGATAAATACCTGGTAGATCTGGTCTTCGGTCATCTTCGAATAGGACAGAAAACGGCTGTCCGGAGACCAGCAGTAATCATGGATCGGCTTACTGTTCAGAGAAACATCCACATTCTCGTACTTCGCCCGGTCCACGAAGGTTACCTTCCCGTTCTCAATATCTACGTAATAACAGGCCAGGGTCTGGTCGGCGAAGGCGATCTTTCTGCTGTCCGGTGACCAGAGAAGGGTATGGCGGTAGCCGGATTCATTCTCGGTCAGTTTTACGGTCTTCCCGCCCTCGGAAAGATACCTTACGTAGATTTCGTACTCACCGCTCTTATCTGAAAGAAACGCTATTTTCCTTCCGTCGGGTGACCATACCGCGCCCCTCTCCCTGGAGCCGGAGTCCATGCTCAGATTCCTGGTAGGCCCATCTTTTCTGGGAACTGAAAATATTTCACCCCTGGCTGTAATCAGGGCGCGTTCGGCTGAAGGAGAGCAATCAGCGGAGGTGATCAGGTCCTTGACCTCTATTATTTCCGGCCTGAGCTCGGGTGTGTCAGTTTCGATCCGTACGGAGACCTCCGCGGTCCGGCCTGTTTCCAGGTCAAGCAGATGAAGGGTTCCGCCAAGCTCGTAGACGATCTTACCGTCCCCCATGCTGGGCCGGCGTACATCGAATTCAGTATGGGAAGTAACCTGATTTACCTTGCCGCTCTGGAGGTCATATGAAAATATATTCAGCCTCCCCGACCGGTCGGAGCTGAAATAGATACTGTTGCCGTACCACATCGGCTTGCGGTCAGTTCCTTCGAATCCGGTAAGCCTCCTGTCCTCCATCTTCTCGAAATCGAAGAGGTATATCTGCTGTGCTGTGCCCCCCCGGTAACGCTTCCATGTACGGAACTCCCGGG
>WJIX01000304.1 GCA_014730075.1 bacterium
GGCAGGGATAAAAGCAACCGACGCGAAAAGTATCAGGACGTTAAAAAAATTCTTCATGATAATATCCTTCTGCTTGAAAAACGGTTAATTCAATTACCTGTATTTTGTTTTCGGTTATCTATATGCAGGATTTGCCTGCTGATGGGCTGGTCTTCTCACCTTCCTGATCCTCTTTTAGGAGGTTGTCAAGGGCCTTGGAAATGCCGGGGAACCGGAAATCAAATCCCAGCTCCTTCAGCCTGGATGGATGCACTGCCCTGCCTTTCAGGATCACGGAGGACATCTCTCCCATGACCAGGCGGATAAGTAATCCTGGTATTCTCAGGAAGGAAGGCCTGCCCATCGCCTTTCCCAGCAGGTGGCTGAATTGTTTGTTGGTAACCGGTTCCGGGGAGGTAAGGTTGAAGGTGCCAGCTGCCTTTTCGTTCTCAATCAGAAAGCGGATAGCGGCAGCTTCATCTTCCAGGTCTATCCAGGATAGTATCTGTTTCCCGCTCCCCAGAACCCCTCCGGCAAAAAATCGGAAAGGGAGCTTCATCAGGGGGAAGGCGCCGCCGGCATTGCTAAGTACTATCCCTGTTCTTATGATTACTCTGCGAACCCCCATATCTTCAACGGCCCTGGTGGAGTTTTCCCATTCCACGCAAACGCGGGCCAGGAAATCTTCTCCGGGGCCGCTGCGCTCATCCGCTGTTTCTTCTCCGGGGCCGTAGTAGCCGAAGGCTGAACCCTGGACCAGCAACTCCGGTTTATTCTCGGCCAGGCTGATCGACTCGGTGAGTATTCTCCCGGTCCTGACCCTGCTCAGCCGTATCTTTTCCTTATTGGAGCTGGTCCACCTTTTCATGATGGAGGCACCGGCAAGGTTAACTACCGCATCCGAATCTTCCATAACCGGCACATTCGCTGCGGGTTCAGAGCCGAACCATTTTCTCAACTCGGCCCCATCAGGAATGTTGGCTGCCCGTCCGGGGTTTCTGCTCAGAACGATAACAGTATGCCCTGTCCGGACCAGTTGTTTGGCACAGGCTGTTCCGATGAGGCCGGTGCCGCCTATAATGGAGATGACCATATTCCGCCTTCCCCGCTTAATTCCGTTCTCTGCGCTGGTTAAAGGTATTTCATCATGTATGACTCATCGGTACAACCTTTTTTCAGATATCGGCATCAGTATTTATCATCCGACAGTTACCGGTACCAGAAAGGGATATTGACTGTGACCGAAAACCCTCTTCCTGGGCCCAGTAGATAACCCTTGTAGGTATCCAGAAAATCCCGGTACGACTCGTCAGTGAGATTGTTCGCCTCAATATCGATCTTTAGTTCGGTATCTCCAAAATCGAGGTCGAATCCAGCCCCCGCGTCCAGTAGCAGGTAACTTTCGGTGGAAGCTACCCCGAAAGGAATATCCGGCCCTATACCGTCATCGAACTGCCCGAACGGTTCATATATGCCTGCTGATTCCTTCTCGGCGCTGTAGCGCAGTTTGATCCGGATGTTTGAATTACGGAGGGTTCCCGCGTCCGGGAGTATGAATCTGACCGTTGCATCAGCTTTTGAAGCCGGCATCAGGGGAAGGGCTCTCCCCTGGTGCGGGCCGCCCAGGAATTCGCTATCGATAATTGAAAAGTTGCCACTCAGCTGAAGCCAGTCCAAAGGTTTCAGCCCCGCATGAAGATCCAATCCGATAATACGCGCCTCATCCTGTTCGTGGGCAAAAACGAATTCATACTCTGCCGGGGGGGGTGCCAGGGGATGTCCCGGTGCGTCGTAGAGGTAGATATAATTACGGATATAATCAAAGTAACCTGTTACGGAAGCGTCAACCCCTGGCATGGAGAGCCGGAGCCCTGAGCTTAGATCGAAGGAAAGTTCCGGCTCAAGGTCAGGATTGCCTATCTGAAAGGCGAATACCCCCCCATGGAGCCCGTATACATAGCTGTTGAAGAAGCTGGGAATCCTGAAGCCCTGATTGATATTCCCTACCAGGGTAAGGTTGTCTCCCAGTGGAAATGACGCCCCGAGTGCAGATGCCAGGTTGAAATAGTCATTGGTTTCATCGGCCGGAAGAAGGGGGTTAGACTCCGACGAGAAGAATTTCTGGTTGCGGTAGTCCAGCCGCAGTCCGGCGTTGGCGCTGTAGCTTCCCAGGTCGATTTCTTCGAAGATATAGGCTGATGCATTGGTGTAATGGCCGGTAGGCTGAAGAGGTACCAGCCCCAGGTTTTCATGCTCATAATACCTGATTTCTGCCCCGATTGTCCCGGAGAACCTGCCCGTGTCTCTATGCTCCATATCCAGGCGCAGGGTATATACATCCAGTTCCAGGTCGACCCTGGCCGAATCTGGAAGAAATTCTCTTGAAAGCCCGGGGGCGGTGGCCATGCGTTCATTCCGCTGGTATGTGAATTTTGGTTTGATAATAAGGCCGCCGGCCTGAAAGAAACCTTTTGCCGCGGCGATCCTGTTGCTCAGTCCCAATCCGATAGGTCCACCGGTGGGCAGAATGTAATTGTTTTCATTCTGCCAGTGGTTATAGCAGAGATTCACTGTTCCCGCATTGAACATGTACCCGGCACTTATCGCAC
>WJIX01000021.1 GCA_014730075.1 bacterium
ATTTAGTTCAGATAGGTAATTACGTCGATACCACTTTCACCATTTCCAACCTGGGAGTAGGAGAACTTCTGGGAAACGTCAGTGAAGGGTCTGATCAGTTCGATCTTGTTTCAGGAAGTGGGCAATACTATCTCTCGAACGGGCAGGTTCACGCAGTAACAGTCAGGTTTGCGCCGGCATCGGCGGGCAGCCATCAGTGCACCGTGGAAACAGGAACCCATATCTGCAGTGATGTAACGGTGACCGGCAGCGCTTACGCCTGCCCGCCAGATTCGGTGCTCTACGTTAACGCGGATGCTTCAGGCGCCGGTGATGGAACCTCCTGGACCGACGCCTTCACGGACCTTCAGGACGCATTGGCAAGGGCGGATCTGTGCGGGAACGTGACAAATATCTGGGTGGCCGATGGTACATACTATCCAACATCGGGAAGTGAACGGGATGCAACGTTTGAGCTTCGCGACAACCTGGCCGTTTACGGCGGATTCGCCGGAACAGAGTCCTCGCGGAGCGAGCGGGACCTGTCCTCAAGCACTACCATACTCAGCGGGGACATCGGAACAGCCGGCGATATAAACGACAACTCCTACCATGTGGTGACCGGAAGCTACACGGACAGCACAGCGGTACTGGACGGGTTCACCATTACGGCGGGCCATGCTTCTGTTGTTACCGCGTTTGGAGGCGGGATGTTCAACGAGGAGGGAAGCCCAACCTTACGGAACCTGATTTTCAGGGGAAACAAGGCGAGGGAGAACGGAGCTGGTATGTACAACTGGTCCGGAAGCAATCCCCGCCTCTACAACTGCGTATTCTTCGATAACAGGGCCGAAGATTTCGGGGGCGGCATCTGCAACATTGCCAGCAGCCCGGTTATAGTCAACTGTTCCTTCTGCAGGAACAGGGCCGATGACGGTGGTGCGGCACTTTACAACAATACCGGCAGCAACCCTACTGTTACCAACGTGGTGATGTGGGCGGACAGCACTGATTTCATGGGGCTGCCTGAAATCCTCAATCAGTACAGCAGCTATCCGGTAATTTCCTGCTCCTGCATCCAGTACTGCGGGGGCAGCGGAAGCGGCTGGGAGGGTAAATACGGTATAGACGGCGGCGGCAATACGGACAGAAATGCCGGTTACGTGGATATGGCCACCGGCGACCTGCATCTTCTGGAGCGCTCTTACGCCATCGATGCGGGGGATTCGACTGTTTACGGGCTTCCGGATACCGATATCGAGGGCAATCCCCGGATACAGGACGGCAATATAGATATGGGAGCGTATGAAGGAGAGAACAATATCATCACGGTATCGATAGATACTCACCCGGGAGCTCTGGAGATTACTGTCGACAGCGATACCTTCACCAGTCTGTACAGCTTCGATGCCAGGTCGGGGACGGTGCATGAGATAGGGGCTATCACTCCCCAGGTATCGGGAGATACCATATTCTCATTCACCGGCTGGAGCGACGCCGGGGATACCGTGCACAATATCACTGTTCCGCAATATGACGATGTGACCTTTACGGCCACCTACAGCTGGGCCTTTACCTGCGCCCTGATAGACTCTGTAGTCGATGTACCGGCAGATCAGGGTGGGTGGGCGAGGGTATATTTCAGGAGGTCGCATTACGATAACGCTTCCGAGCAGTACCCGATTGAGAGATACGACCTTCACCGGAGGGTGGACGACCCGGTACTGGCCGCTGCGGTTATATCTGAAGGGAAGCTCTGCGAGGACGGTAGAGTTGAGTACATGGGAAGAATCTTTATCATAGAAGGTGAAGTATCAGTCCAGACAGAAGAGGTGGCAGGCCGGTCAGAGAGCCCGGAGATTTATACAGCATCTCCACCGGGAGTATGGGAGGTGGTGGGGACTGTCTCAGCCGCCCAGCAGGCGCATTACATAGCTCTTGCCCCTACCAATGCCGATTCAGCAGCGACTATCCCGTGGGCGGTATATTATTTATCAGCTCACTCCACCAATCCTTCTCTATTCTATGATTCACCGGCAGACAGCGGATATTCGGTTGACAATATAGCCCCCGGAGTTCCTCTGGGAATGGCGGTTGCCTACAACACCGGAAGCGGTAATCAGATCTCATGGAACGATTCTCCGGAACCGGACTTTCAGTACTACCGGGTATACCGGGGGGAGAGCGAAGATTTTGAGCCTGGACCGAGTAATCTGGTTCATGAGACAGCCGCTGCTTCGTGGACAGATCCCGATCATGACGGATCTGATGTTTATTATAAAGTTTCCGCACTTGACCATGCTGGAAACGAGAGCGATCCGGCATCGCCGGAAACAATCACGGGGGATGACCATTTACCGATGCCTGAGGCGTTTGCACTTTATCAGAACGCGCCGAATCCATTCAATCCCTCAACCCTGATCAGGTTCGACCTGCCGCATGCGACCTATGTTAACCTGCGTATCTACAATGCCGGGGGAAAACTGGTTGCAGAGATCGCTGACGGAATTATGGAAGCCGGGTACAGGGAAATAGTATGGAAGGGACAGGACAGATCAGGGAGCAGGGTCGCCAGCGGGGTCTATTTCTACCGGTTGATAGCGGGGGATTTCTCGCAAACCAGGAAGATGGTACTGCTTCGCTGACATCTGGCTTTCAGATGGAGCCAGGCGATACCCGGAAATATACTCCGCATAACAGATCGGGCAAGCCCTTGACAAAAAAAGATATGCGGGTAATAATCTCAGTAACTTTCTATCATTAGATTATATTTTCAGATGGCGATCAGCCGGAGAGCTGCCTATGAGAAACAGAGTAAATAACTTCCTCGGCAGGGTAAGCACTCCGGGGCTTTTTATAATAGTTTTTACCGCCGCGCTGGCTTTCCGGCTGATCTTTCTTGCTGGAATCAGCCGGAGCCCGGTGTTCGGCATAGCGATAATCGACGAGCAGACTTACAGCGAGCACGCCCTTAAGCTCCTGGAGACCGGAAATATCAGGGAAGGTTTCTTCTGGCAGTCTCCTTTCTATCCATTCTTTTTGACTGCCGTTTACTCGGTGCTTGGACGCTCCATCGTGGGAGTAAAGATAATCCAGCTGATTATCGGATCTCTGACTTCCGGCATGGTATTCCTGCTGGGGCAGAGAATATTCGGCAGGAAAGCCGGAGTCGCGGCGGCGGTTATAACCATACTGTGCGGCCCGCTGCTCTTCTTTGAAACCAAACTGCTGGCCACCTCCTGGGCCTCCTTCTGGGCTGTATCCCTGCTTCTTCTTATCCTCAGGGCTGAGAGGAGCAGCAGGATTCCTGATCTGGCACTTGTGGGGATCTGTTGCGGCCTGGCCGCTGTCACCAGGGCAAACCTTATTCTCTTTATCATTCCGGCCCTGCTCTGGTTAGCCGTCACGATCTTCAGGTCAGGGATAAGCCCGGTCCGGGCGGCTGCCGGTACGGGGGTGATCCTGGCAGCTCTTCTTGCTGTCCTGATACCGGTTTCAGCGCTCTCCTACATGACCAATGATAACTTCAGCCCCCTTCCCCAGTCGGGGTCTTTGAATTTATACCTGGGCAACAACCCCAATACCGACAGGACATTGATGATCCGGCCCGGCATGGAATGGAAGGACCTGATAAGAGAACCTACCCTGCACGGGGCCAGGACCAACAGTGAGAGCAGAGAATATTTTGCCAGGCTTTTCAGGGAATATGTGGTATCCCGGCCGATCGGCTATCTGACCGGCCTGTTCTCAAAAACAGCCCAGTTCTTCAACTCCAGGGAAATGCCCCGGAATATAGACCCTTACACCGAAAGGGAATTCTCCAGGCTCTATTCCCTTCTGATATGGAAGGTGGGTGGATTCGGATTTCCATTCGGGGTAATCATCATACTTGCGGTCCTGGGGATAATCCGCTTCGGAAGCAGAATTCCAGTCCCGGTATCGCTCTTTCTGGTATTCTACCCCCTGTCAGTCATACTGGTGTTCGTGGCCTCCCGTTACAGGGTTCCCTATATACCTGTTCTGGCTGTCCCCGCGGCGGCGGGGCTGGCCTCCCTGCCCGGGATGATAAGGGAGAGTACTCCCCGGCGCCTTGCCGGGACTATCGGTCTTATAGCAGCGCTTGCTCTTGCGGTGAGCGCTCCCGGCCCCTTCGCGGTGGAAAAGCATGATTACAGATCCGAGATGTACTGCA
>WJIX01000305.1 GCA_014730075.1 bacterium
AACCCCTTTCGGTTTACTGGATACTCTTTCTGAAATCTATCCTCCTGCAGTCCAGTGCGTCCCTGAGACCATCCCCTACCAGGTTAAGTGAGCAGACTGTAAGGGTAAGGACCAGTCCGGGAAAGAGGGTCAGCCACCAGGCGGACCGCATGAAGATAATACCATCCGATATCATCCTTCCCCAGCTGGGATCGGGAGGCTGAACACCCAGGCCCAGGAAACTGAGACTTGACTCGGCCATGATCGCCATGCCGAGTCCCAGGGTGTAAACCACTATTACCGGTGATAGGCATTGTGGCAATATGTGCTTTATTATCAATGATATATCGCTTACTCCTGCAGCCCTGGCCGCTTCCACGAACTCCCTTTCCTTCACCGCCAGGACCTGGCCCCTTACCAGCCTCGCTATCGCGGCCCACCCCACCACCCCCAGCACCGCCGACAGGGTAACCAGCCCCGGCGTTACCACCGCCATTACCGCTATCAGGAGCAGCAGGGTAGGAAATGCAAAGGTAATATCGGCCAGCCTCATTATCAATGAATCGGTCCTCTTCCCGTAATACCCCGCTGCCAGACCGGTGACCAGCCCCAGAAGCAACGAGATAGTCCTGGCGGAAAATCCTACCATCAGGGAGACTCTGGAACCTGCAAGAACCCGGGAGAAGAGGTCCCTGCCGAATGAATCGGTACCGAAGGGGTGCCCCATAGATGGCGGGCGGAGTGAGTTCTCCAGGTCGGTCCCGCCCTGCTCTCCGGCCAGCCCCGCCAGGGCAGCTCCGGCGCCTATCACCAGCAGGACGAGCATACCCGCCACTGCCCCACGGTTGCCGCTGAACCTCACTAAAAAACTGCTGGATCGACTCATTTCGCTCCAAAACTGCCCCCTACCGGCAGAATATTTACCGGGAGGGCTGAAAAATTAGCCCTTTCTCAACCTTATTCTGGGGTCTACGATACCATAACTTATATCCACGGCTAGATTTACCATTATGAACAAAACAGCCATGAACAGGACCGACCCCTGTATAACCGGGAAATCCCTGCGAAGTATCGCACGGACTATGAACCTGCCCAGCCCGGGCCAGCCAAATATCGATTCTGTCAGGACCGAACCACTCAGGTAACTGCCGAAATCAGTTCCCACTATTGTAATTACCGGTATGAGAGCGTTTCTGAACAGGTGCTTCCCGTAGACCTTGAACTCATTCAGCCCCTTCGCCCTGGCGGTCCTGGCGAAATCCTCCGATGATATATCGAGGAAGGCGGACCTGGAAACCCGGGCCACCGTAGCCATAGAGGCGAAAGAGAGTGTAACTGCCGGCAGTATGAGATACCTCAGCGAACCACCCCCGTAACCGGATGGGGGTAGCAGGGAAAGCTTGATGGAAAAGAGGTATATCAGCAGAAGACCCAGCCAGAATACCGGTATCGACACCCCCACCAGGGATGAGATCATCAGAAACCTGCCCAGCCACCTGAATCTCTCCAGGGCGGATATCACTCCTATCACCAGCCCCGCCGCAACGGCGAGAAACATGGCACTGGCCGCGAGAAGAAGGGTCCGCGGGAAGTATTCCCGTATCGAATCGATCACCGGTTTTCCGGTGATAAATGACCTCCCCAGGTCCAGCCTAAACGTATCCATGAGATAGTTCAGGTACCTGATGGGAAGAGGTTCGTTCAGTCCGATCTGTTCACGTAGGCGGTCCAGGGTCTCGGCATCGTACCGCTCCCCTACCAGCGAGAGGACCGGATCACCGGGGATCACATACATGATCAGGAAGGTGACAGTGGCAACCCCCATAAGTATCGGTATCAGCTGAAGAAATCTCTTTAGAATAAAACGTGCCATCCGCCACTACCCCCCTAAAGTGAAACATCCAGATAGCGCTGTCCGTTGAATATAAGGGGCATCCGGTATCCTTTGACCCTCGGTGATACCGCCTCATACCTGACAGGAAACCATAGGAAAATCCATGGAGCGTCACGGTATATAATCAGCTCCGCCTCCTCCAGCATCTCCATTCTCAGGGAATCATCAAGGCATTTCGAAGCGGCGCTGATCAGCGAATCCACCCGCCGGTTACTGTACCCTGTCCGGTTTCCCTTTCCCCCGGTATTTTCGGAATGGAACAGTGGGGCGATGAAATTCTCGGGGTCGGGGTAATCTGCGAACCAGTCCAGGTAGAAAGCGTCCGGGGTCCCGTGATTAACAGCTTGCTTGAAGGCGCTCCAGTCCCTGGTGACCAGTTCAACCTCCACCCCGACCTCCGCCAGAAATGCCTGCACGCTCTCAAGAATCCTGCCCCCGGAGGGGCTCTCCCTCTGCCATATCTCCATCCTGAAACCATCTGACAGCCCGGCTGCTTCCAGCAGGCTGTCCGCCTTCCGGGGATTGTAACCGTAAAGATCTTCTCCGGTGCGGGTATTCTTGAGAGTTGGAGGAATAACCCCCCGCGCCTTTCTGCCCGCCCCGAAAAGTATCCTGGCGATAATCGCCTCCACATCCACGGCCAGGTTGAGTGCTCTTCTGACCCTTATATCGCTGAACGGCTCCCTGGAGAGGTTCAGTCCTATGTAGACAGTCCTCAGCTCTTCCTTCCTCTCCAGCTTTATCCCCGCAGATTTCCATCTCTCCAGTTCCGCGTAAGGTATCTCCAGGATATCCAGGTTGCCCACTTCGAATTCCGCTATCCGGGTCATGGTCTCCGGTATGAACCGGTATATAAGCTTATCCAAAGGAATATCCACTTCTTCGAATCGCGGATTACTTCTGAAACTTATGAAATCCCCCTCCACCCATTCATCCAGAATCCAGGGCCCGCTCCCGCAGGGATTACTCCCATAGGGTGCCTGGGATTCGTCCGCTTCAGGACATATTACCCCGGCGGCGGGCATGGAAAGTAGACTGAGAAAGTGCGCCACCGGCTCTTCCAGTCGGAGTATCAGGGTGGTATCATCTACTGCCTCGGCCCCCCTTCCACTCCAGATTCCCCCCCCGTGATAAGAGGCCGCCCCCTCCAGGTCTCCCAGCACCCACCACCTGGGAGAGAGCGTGGAGGGCGACAGTAGACGCCTGAAGGAATAAACTACATCCTCCGAGGTTACCTCTCTTCCGTTGCTGAAGCTGTGCCGGCCCAGGTGAAAGGTATACCGCTTTCCGCCTCCCGAGACCTCCCACCAGATGGCCAGGTCCGGCCTGATCCTGCCCGCGGGATCCACCCTTACCAGGTTGGAATGGACCAGAGAGGTTACCACACCTGAGGAATAATCGACCGCGGACGCGGGATCGAGGGTTGTCGGTTCTGTCTGAAACGCCCTCCTGAGAGTGCCGGGTGGAGCTTCCTGAGAGCAGTAGAGAAACAACGGCGCCAGGAGGAAGATGAAAGTAAGTTTTGATATATTTTTGTATTTCATCCCGGTATCAGATATTCCTGGTATCGATCAACCTGTAGTCACCCGTTCCAAAATTGTCCACGAAAACATACACTATACCCAGTGAGTAATAGTACCAGAAATTATATCTCTCTCCACCCCACCTGCTCCAGCGGGTTACCGACCGGTCCGGTTTTCCGTTCCGGATGTAGATCCTTCCCATATCAGACTCCCACCCCGGCCTGCTCCCCGAGAAATTCCTGGCGGTATAAGCGATCTTTTCCCTGAGTTCTTTAAGCCTGGCCCTGCCATCGGCACCGCTCCAGAACTCCCTCCATGCCCTGATCCTCCCGGACGGAGATGACTCAGCAAGGGCCGAGAGATCCTTATCCGGTACCATAAGGGATATCAGGTCGAGGGCTTCCTGGAAATTTCCGGTGAGAAACTCCCGGTTGAACAGAACGACAAAATCATTCGATGTTCCCGATTTTTCCTTTCCGTCAGAGGCATGAACCGCCAGTCTGTAGCTCCCCGGCTGATAATCATCCACATTAATATCCACATTCAGGCGGACGGTTTTACCGGATGCCGGGCTGAAACTGCCCCGGTTGTATGAAACCGTTTCGTTACTCATATTCACTATTCTTACATAAATTTCGACCTTTCCAGGTGAAGCGGGAGCGGAAATGGTTACCTTTGCCCTTATCCAGGATTGCGGGTCGGTATAGACCCCTGAATCCCGCCTGGAGAAGCGGCCTCTATCGGGCGGGGCCGTAATCAGCAAGACCTCTCCTGCCGGCGGCCTGCCCTCCTTTTTTCCGGCCGGCGAGATGTAAAAAACCGGGATCGAGATAAAGATATCAGATTCGGAAAGGCTTATTGAAGTCTCCCGTTTGTACCTGATCCTGGTGCCAACCACCTCCACCGCTGCCTTGATCCGGTAATCTCCCGGCTCCAGGTAAACCTGCCGGCTGATATTCAGCTCCCTCCCCGAGCTCCTCGTTTCGCTGTAGTCCCGGGCCCAGACCTCCCCGCTGAAGACATCCCCCCTTACCATCTCCCCTTCATCACCGAAGAACTGCAGGTATATCCGGTAGTCCGCCCTGTACCTCTCCTGCTCGCGGAAAAAGACCAGCCGTGTATATTTTACATCCAGCTTGAGATCTATATATACCTTTCCGCTGTCATCACTGGCCTGCACCGCTGAGAGCTGAAATGCGTCGGAGCTGCCGGGCATCTGGGCATCAGCCGAGGGGGCTGCCGTCAGAAGAGCCAGCATTAACAATAATATTCGAGCTTTCATAATGCCTTTCCGGTGCGTAAAATACCCATTTTCATGAATTATACCCCCTGGACATCTCAATGGCAACCCAGATTATTACCACCACCCGGTGAGGTCCAGACATATACGGGGCGCAAAGAGATTGTTAATCGTAATGAAGGGCAGTTATCGGATCCATATTGGCTGCCCGGTTGGCAGGATACAGTCCGAATATCAGGCCTATGGAGGCGGATGAGATTACCGCCACGATTATCCAGATGAAAGGAACGGAATATGGAAAACTGATCAGGCTGGAAACTCCGTAAGCTGCCAGCATACCCAGCCCTATACCGAGGATCCCCCCTATCCCGGTGAGGGTAGCCGCTTCCACCAGAAACTGCTGCATCACATCGCTCTTCCTGGCACCCATGGCCATCCTGATTCCGATCTCCCTGGTCCTCTCGGTGACAGATATCAGCATGATATTCATTACCCCAATACCCCCGACCATCAACCCTATCGACGATATAACCACCAGGACCAGTCCTATATACCTGGTCACATTGGAAATCATCTCCCTGAAAGTCTCGGATGTGGTGATATGGAAGTTGTTCTCCTCGCCAGGCTTAACTTCCCTTCTTCTTCTGAGAAGGTCGGTTATCTCCTCCTTGCCCTGCTCCAGGGTATACCCGCTCCGGACCGTTGCCGCTATGTTATACTGGTCCCTCTCGTTAGACCTGTCCTTTTCGAAGACAGTATAGGGGATCACCGCGAAATTATCGCTCATCCCACCCATGATATGCTCTCTCGACTCCAGGACCCCGGTCACCCTGTAACGGTGAGATCCTATCTTGAGAACCTTCCCGATAGGATCCCTGACCGGGAACAGGTCCTCGGCGGGGCCGCTGCCCAGGACTATCACTCTCGATTTATGGTCTACTTCGAACTCGGTAAAGAACCTTCCCCTGTCAACCGCGAAGCTGAACATGCTCCCGAAGTTATGGCTGGTCCCTATTATCTGGATAAAATCGGTCCTCTCATTTTCGTAGCGCAGGATACTGGCACCACCCTGGGGGGAGATCTGCAGATCAACCCGGTCTACCGTCTCACATTCATCCCTTATCGCCTCCACATCCTCGGCGGTAAGTTTATCCCTTCTGAGCAGATCCCGCCGGTCACGGGAGTCGGTGAAGGGATCATACCTGCTTATCAGGAGATATGGCCGGTTAGCGCTCATGATATCCGATTCCACCCTCTTCCCCAGGCCGGACATTACAGTCACCATTGCCAGTACGGTGGTCACACCTATGGCTACCCCCATTATCAGAAGGGAGGAACGAAGTTTGTGAGTACGGATTATCTCAAGGGCCTGCAAAAGGTTAGCCCGCCAGACCTGTCCCCTGGCACCTTCCGTATTAACATTATTGCTGGTACTCATCGACAGCATCTACTCCTATTCATAGTGCAGCGCCACTACCGGATCGAGTGCGGCGGCCTTGCTGGCCGGGTAGGTACCAAAGATAATCCCTATCATGAAAGTTACGCTCAAACCGGCCGCTATGGACCAGGGAGCTATCAGATACGGGAGGGGCGATACCAGTGATATCACTGCCGCTATGGTAAAACCTATTATTATCCCTACTATTCCACCCACCAGCGAAAGGGTTACCGATTCTACGATGAACTGCCAGATAATATTCATCCTCCTCGCTCCCAGCGCCTTTCTGATACCGATCTCCCTGGTTCTCTCGGTTACCGAAACCAGCATTATATTCATCAGGACGATACCTCCGATTACCAGAGCTATCGACACCAGGAAGATAAGGGCCTTGAATATGGAGCTGGAAAGGTTCTTCCAGAGAGATACCAGCTGCTCCGAAGTGGAAATGGCAAAATCATTCTCCTCTCCGGGTCTGAGCCTGTGCCTTATCCTCATCGCCAGGGTAGCTTCATTGATGGCCCGCTGAAGGTATTCCACATCTTTCGCCTTGATCTTGATATCTATGGAAGTCCTGGCACCGTAGATCTTGAGATACCTGTTAATAGGCATATATAC
>WJIX01000306.1 GCA_014730075.1 bacterium
ATCAATATATCGAACCCTGCCGCCCCCATCGAGGAGGGGTCGTTCAGTCGTACCGGACATGTCGAAGCACTAGCTATAGAGGGGAACCTCCTCTGCGCCGCATACGGTTCTTACGGGCTGTATATAATCGACATATCCAACCCCATCCTGCCTACAGAGCTCGGCTGGTGGGAGACATCCGATATGGTCAGGGACGTCGATATTTCGGGCGACTATGCATATATCGCCGATCATGGGGCCGGGGTGAGAATAATCGACATTTCCACCCCCTCCAATCCTTCGCGGCGGGATTCTGTATCTGTCATGTACTCATACGCCAAGAATATTACCCTGGATGGCTCTTATGCCTATCTTTCTTTCGGGATAAAGGGAGTGAGGATATTCAACGTTTCCAACCCCGACCTGATAACCCTTGCCGGAACCTTTTATCAGTACTACCATTCGATCTACAATATAGCAATTTCGGGCGATAAAGCTTACGTTGCCGCCAGTAACGACGGGCTCAAGGTCCTGGATGTTACCGATCCCAGCAGCGCTGCAGAGGTATCAGTCCATGGAACCGCGGGCGTCTCGCAGAAAGCCGCCGTCACCGGCGATTACTGCTTCGTTTCTATGGGAAAGGAGGGTTTCACAGTTCTCGACATCACAGATCCGGCCTCGGCAGCAACTGTTATTATCGCGGATACCCTTACCTGCAACAGCATCGCCATAGATGGCGATTACGCCTATATCGCGGGAGGAGATGAGGGAGTCAGGGTCTTCGACATCTCCGGGATCAGCACCATGAACGAAACAGGGATCTATGACACCCCGGGGAATGTCTACGATGTCGCTGTAAGTGGAAGCTACGCCTATATCGCCGACGGGACCGCCGGATTTCTGGTGCTGGATATTTCCGATCCGGCCAGCCCCGATTCCGCGGGGGCCTGCCCCACCGCCCATATCGCCAACGGGTTGGCCCTGGATGGGAATTACGCTTACCTTTCCGACCACGACGGGGGTTTGAGGGTGATAGATATATCGGACCCGGCAAACCCGTTAGAAATCGACTCCTACAGCGGGTGCGATTACGCCAACGATGTGGCGATTTCGGGTAATTATGCCTATCTGACCGACTGGGCCGAGGGGGTAAGGATACTCGATATTTCAGAACCGGATAATATATCTCTGGCCGGTTCACGCTCTTATAATATAGTAGAGGGGATCTCGGTCTCGGGCAATTATGCCTATGTGGCCGCCCAGTCGGACGGGATCCGTGTTCTGGATATCCACTCCGCTCCATCTGTAATCGAAAAAGGATTCTATGATACCGGCGGCACCTGTGTCAGTACCCTGGTTACCTCGAATGACATTATTATAGCTCCGGATGGAATCTGCGGAATATACTTTCTGAGCAACCCCCTGGTGCCGGTGATGGTTTTCAGCTACCGCACCAACCCGGGCCCGGAAGGAATAACGGTGTCCTGGCAGCTTTCGGAGCCGGCCAGGGCGGAGGAATTTCAACTGCTGAGAAGAAAGACCGGGGAGGCCGGGTTTGCTCCTCTGATCCTGCCTGTGATGCGGGATCATCTCCAGTATTCATTTACTGACAGGGATTGCCTGCCGGGTGAGGAATATATCTACCGGGTAATGCTGGGAAGTGGCGAAGATGCGGTATTTCTCCTGCAGACCGACCCGGCTTCGATCCCCTCTCCGGCAGCATTCGCCCTGCATAACTCCCCCAACCCGTTCAATCCGTCCACCAGGATCAGATACCATCTCCCCGGCGCCGGGCTTACAGCATTGCGGGTATACGATACCAGCGGCAGGCTGGTCAGCGTCCTGGTTGACGGTATTAAAAAGGCGGGATGGCATGAAACAGCCTGGGACGGAGCAGACCGGAAGGGGGATCCGGTCTGCTCCGGGATATATTTCTGCCGGCTGGAAGCGGGAAAGAGCAGAGTATGCAGGAAGATGGTACTTCTCCGCTGACGCCGGCTTTCCAGGCCTATCTGAGAAGGAGGATCTTTTTTGCCACCGACTCCTTTCCGGCTCTGAGCCTGTAGAGGTAAACTCCGGAGGAGACCGGGTGGCCGCGGTCGCTCTCACCGTTCCATATCACCGAGTGCTTCCCTTCATCCAGGAACCTGTTCACCAGGGTCCTTACCTTTCTGCCCGATGCGTCATAAACGCAGAGCCGGGCCCCGGCGGCCTTCCGCAGAACAAATTCTATGTTGGTCACCGGGTTGCAGGGATTGGGGTAGCATTTCATGTCGATTCTGTATTCATCCGCCGGTGCCGGACCGGCGCCGGGTCCGCTGGTGGTTGACGAAGGGGGGCTCCATCCTGCCAGCACTGCCATCATCCACCAGGTAGCCTTTCCCTTCTGCTCACAGCTCTCGTAAGAGGTATGCTCTGCGTCATTACCGGCCAGATTGGGATGCTCCACCGGGACCGTTTCCCCGTTGTACTGATAGGTGGCCTGTTCCCACTGGCCGGCCTCCGGATCGTACCACCACGAATCGAGCTCCTCAAAATCGAAAAGGACCTTGTTGTTTGCAACACAGAAATCCCTTATCTGCCTGTTCCGGAGGGCCCGGTTGTAGCCGTAACCGCCGTCATATTCGGCAGTCCCGGTAAAGTATACGAAGGTAACTTCCGGATACTGGCTCTCCAGCACCAGCATCGAATCGAGATATCTCTGGACATAGCTTTCAGAGGCGGAATTAAGATCGGTGCACCAGCAGAAAGAAGAAACCGAGATGGATGGATTATTCTCCAGGATGGACCTGGTGTTGTCGCTGCCCGATCCGTCCCAGTAGTCCCAGGGTCCGCCCGCCAGGGTGTATATGCACAGTGCGTCGGGGTCATCCGGCAGCGACCCGCCGTATGTCGGCCAGGTGGATTTGTAAAAGACATCCAGGTCCTCCAGCCTGTTCAGGCCCACCATTATCTGCCGCCCGTGAGATAGCCTCACATAGTGCCACTTGCAGAGGTCCTTGGCATTCTGAATCGCTCCGTCCGGGATCTCGGACAGATCTGTGCAGTTGTGATCGATTATTACCGGTTCGCTCCGCTCGGCCGATACAGTGGCCGAAAAGAGTGAAAGTGCCAGTATGGCCAGCGCGGTGATACTGACTGTAACTCTTTGCATGCTGTGATACCCTCCTCAGAGCACCGCCTGCTGTTGCAGTGAAGCGGCGCCCGGCTTACTTAATGCCCGGTGTCATTATACCAACAAATTATTAATTTATGATTAAAGACGAAAGACTTTAGATATGAGCGGGTATTTATCTTACATGCCGGCATAACTGCAAATACCGTTCCGCCGGCCGTGGCCACCGCTCCTATAATCTTTCTCTGCTTCTCCCGGTTGAGCAGGATTCCTCAGAATTTACAATTTTATTCTGATCTCAACGCATGGGCGTTGAATAACAATCTATTAAATATGGGTGAGAGTTTCTCAAAATGCAATACTCAATCCGCCGGATCCGGCCGGATGAATTCCATCGACTGCTCCCGGGCGGCTGGAAGGGGAAGGCGGTTGACTGTCAGAACTCCCCAGCTGAAGGTAATTATGGTGGCGGCCACATTCCCCGCCACTATACCGATCCAGATCCCGGTAAGGCCCATATCCATTACTATTCCGAAAAGATATACCACCGGAACCTGAAAGAGTATGGTCCTTATTATGGTAACCACCAGGGATCTGTTACCCTGCCCCACTCCCCTGAACATGGCGGAGGTAAGCATCCCGAACGGGACCGCCGGGTAGAACAGGCAGATGATCCTCAGGAATCTTATCAGATCGCCCAGTATCCTTTCCGAGCCTTCCGAGTAGGCGAAGATTAGCGCCAGCTGTCCCGCGAAAATATAGGTGAGGATTCCCACTGTTATCTCTATTATCAGAGCCATCTTCACTGAATAGTAGAAGGCGGTTTTCAGTTTTACCCTGTTCCCGGCGCCAAAGGCGGCTCCTGTTACCGCCACCACACCTGTGGAGATCCCGATCAGGGGTATCACCCCGACCATTACTATCCTCCATCCGCTGGTAAATACCGCCACCCCGTCGGTCCCACCCGCCATGATAACAATCCTGTTGATCACGACCATGGCCAGAGACATGGAGAGCTGGGCCAGCGACGAGGGCAGCCCCACCCCCAGTATCTCCCTCAGTATAGTCCTGCTGAAAGTAAAGTCTCTGAGTGTAATCTTCAGAAATGTATCCCCCTTGAAAAACAGCCAGTAGCTGAACAGGAGGGCAGAGAAAGTCATCGAAATCACCGTTGCCACCGCGGCTCCCCTGACACCCATATCCAGAAGGTATATGAATACCGGGTCCAGTATGATATTGAGAAACGATCCGGCGATCATCCCCTTCATCGCTCTTCTGGCATCACCCTCTCCCCTCAGAAGAGCCCCCGCTATATGGCTGAAAACCAGGATTACGGTGCCGCCGAAAAGAATCTCGGCATATTCGGCGGCAAGCGAACCTACGCTCTCGCTGCCACTGAACGAGTGGAAGACCCTCTCCAGAAAAGGAAGAGCCGGAAGGCTCAGCACCAGGGCCACCACCACTCCCAGCAGGATGGTATGTATGGCGGTATTATCCGCCCCCCTCTTGTCCCGCATCCCTATCCGGCGTGATACCGCGGAGCTTCCCCCCACACCCAGCCCGGCCCCCAGTGCTACAATTACCATGAACAAGGGAAAGAAGAGACCCACCGAAGCCAGGGCGTCGGCGCCAAGGCCGGCCACCCAGATACCGTCCGCTATATTATAGAGGGCCTGGCAGAACATGGCGAACATCATCGGAACCGACAATTTTCTTACCGCTCTGCGAGGATCTCCCAGGAGAGTCCTGACACCCTCAGTGGCTGCCCTGTAATTTTCCATAAAACGGGTTCTTTCGCACTCAGTGAATGACTTTCATGAAAGGTAACTTATGAAGTTTGAAAGTAAAAGCTTTTAGTTACTTCCAGCTTTCCGGGGCAGATTGAATATCGGCTGATTTCCCGTCTGTACCTGAAGCCCGCACATGCTCCGGAAAGGCCTCCAGAAGGGGCTTTATATGCTTTCTGTAATTCTTCCACCGGTTCATGGAGCTGGTGTAGACCGGCTGGCGGACCTGCCAGCGGCTGGCCGTTCTGACCGATGAGCCGCCCCTGTGATCAAGGCAGCTGTCGTCCCACTCCAGGGTGCAACCCTCCACCAGGCGCCGAGCCTGGCCGGGGAGGTCTCGCACCATCTCCTCGTAATCCACATTCACCAGCGGAATGGATAGAGAACCGGACCAGTAATCCATGAAACGCCGGTAAAGCTGGTAATACTTTGCCAGGTTCTGAAGGTCGAAGGCGAAACTCATGCTCTGGATGAAGAACTGAAAGTAACATGAGAGGCATGTATCCAGGGGGTTTCGGCGGCAGTGTATCACGGTGGCGTTGGGGAAAAGCAGTTCGATGAATCCCAGGTGTATGAAGTTCTGGGGGAGTTTGTCTATTACCCGCTCTGCCCCCGGCGCCAGCTGCTCGAGGTTTTCCAGGTAGCGCCCGGCAAGCTCCCGGGCCCGGTCCCCGGACAGGTCCCCGATGCAGTATGGATATAGTCTGTCCGAGCCCAGGTAATTCTTCAGGCTCTTGACCAGTATGGAAACCTCCATCAGTTCGCCCACGCCGGTAACCGCCGGGTGGCGCGACAGTACAGAGGAAGCCAGGGTGGTCCCCGAGCGGGGCATCCCCACTATGAATACCGGCTTGGTGGATGGGTGCCCGGTTATCTTATTTCCGCTCTGCTTTCTTGCCATGTGCTCATCGATAACCGCATCCACGAACCGTTTGTTGGACTGGTAATCGTACCCCGGGTCTATTATCCTGTTCCCCTCCCGGTAATAGCTGAACGCCCTGTCGTAATCGCCGCAGTCGTTGTAGAACTTGCCCAGGGCAAAGCAGTACTGCGCCTTATCCAGTGGAGGCGCCTTCTCCATCTGCCACAGGAGTTTCTTTTTCATATCCGTATCATCGCTGCTCCACTTCCTGGTCAGTACCAGGTTCCGCCAGGCGGTGGCGTAATCGGGGAATTTCTCTATTACACTGCGGTACTGCCCGGCCGCCCTGTCGAACTCTCCCTCATCGTGAAGTATACGGGCCAGCTGGTACGCGGCGCTCCGGTTCTCCGGCTCCAGCTCCAGCACCCGCCGGTAGCTCTCGGCAGCCTCTTCGCTTCTTCCCATCCTCCTGAGCAGGCGGCCTCGCGATAGATGAACCGGAACCTCCAGCCTGGTCCCGGCGGCCAGTGACCGGTCGAAGCATTCAAGGGAATCCGCATACCGCCGCATCCGGGAATATATATTACCCAGGGTTACCAGTAGTATACTGACCTCCCCGTTTCGCTCCAGAGCATCGCGAAGCAGTATTACCGCTGATTTCATCTCTTCCCGGGACCCGAGTATATTGGCCAGGCCGTTTATGGCGTTGATATTGTCAGGATGAAGCTCCAGGGCCCTTCGGTAGCCGCTCTCCGCCTTCTCACGCTCTCCCTTCCTGAGGTATGCGGTGGCGAGATTGGAATAGAATATGGTATGCTCTCCGGAACGGATCGCCCTCTCCATGTAATCTACAGCCCTCTCATAATCTCCCCTGGTCATCATTATAACGCCGAGAAGATGAAGGGCGTCCCGGTTGCCCCGGTCGGTCTTCAGCACCTCCCGGTACAGTCCCTCAGCGCCGGAGAGCTCCCCGCTTACCTGCATCCCTCTGGCCCGCTCCAGTTTTTTCTCTATGGTTTCAGTATTCATCTCAGGGC
>WJIX01000307.1 GCA_014730075.1 bacterium
GGTAAGGGCGGTCACTTCGGGCTTTATCTTTCATCCCGATGGTTACCTGGCGGCATTCGCTCCCTCCGGTAACGGGCTGCCGGTGGAGAAGATAGAACTTCCGGCCGGGTTCCGGATCAGCATATTCGCCGATAACGTGCCGGGGGCCAGGTCCCTGGCCCTGGGGGATAGAGGCACCATCTTCGTTGGGACCAGGTCAGAGGGGAAGGTTTACGCCCTGGCCGATACCACCGGGAACGGGAAGGCGGATATAAGGTACGATATCGCCGGTGGGCTGGATTCTCCGAACGGGGTAGCCCTGAAAGAAGGAGCCCTTTACATCGCCGAAATCTCCCGTATTCTCAGAATAAACAGTATCGAAGATAACCTGGCCAAGCCGCCGGAGCCGGAAGTTGTATTCGACAGCTACCCGGAGGATAGGCACCACGGCTGGAAATTCATCGCCTTCGGACCTGATGGCCTGCTTTACGTACCGGTAGGTGCCCCCTGCAACATATGCCCGGAAGAAGACCCCTACTCTACCATCACCCGGCTGGATCTTCGTAAAGGCGAGTTTGAGATATTTGCCAGGGGGGTTAGAAATACGGTCGGCTTCGACTGGCACCCCGACACAGGAGACCTCTGGTTTACCGAAAACGGGAGGGACTGGCTGGGGGACAACAGGCCCCCGGATGAGCTGAATACCGCACCTGGGCCCGGAATGCATTTCGGTTTTCCATACTGCCACGGAACCGATATAGAAGATCCTGACATAGAGGGGGCAGGATGCGGTGGGTTCACCCCGCCCGAGGTTGAACTGGGCCCCCACGTGGCCGCCCTGGGGATGAGATTCTACCGTGGGGAGATGTTCCCGGAAAGGTACAGAAATTCGATATTCATAGCTGAACACGGCTCCTGGAACAGGACCGTCCCGATCGGTTACAGAATAGTCCGTATAGATATGGAGGGGGGTCGGCCGCAAGAGCCGGAGGTATTCGCTGATGGCTGGCTTCAGGAGAACAGGAGCTGGGGAAGACCGGTGGATCTGCTGTTTCTTTCCGATGGTTCCATGCTCATCTCAGATGATAAGGGTGGCGCGGTATACCGGATTACCTATTCCGAATAATTGCAAAACAACAAATCGGCAGCGGAGCGCTTCAGTCGCGGTTACGCATTACCAGGGTATAGGCTGAAGGGAGAAAGAATAGGGTAAGAAGAAGTGAGTACAGCAGACCGCCGATGACCGCGATCGCCATAGGCCTCAGCATGTCTGCCCCTTCGCCCAGGTTCAGGGCCAGGGGGACCAGGCCGATTACCGTGGTGAGCTGGGTCATAAGGATAGGCCTGAGCCTTATCGGCGCCGCGGTGGCGACAGCTTTAGAAGGTTTTTGGCCCCGCCCGGTATACTCCTCAGAGAGGGTGAGAAGGACTACCCCCTGTGAAATGATCCCCGCCATCATAACTACCAATCCTACCAGCACCGTTACCCCTACCGGGGTCCCGGCGATGAAGAGGGCGAGGAATGCGCCTGTCAGGGCGAGCGGAATATTTATCATAATCAGAAATGGCAGCAGGAAGGATTCAAACTGGACTGCCAGGATGATATACGCGAACAGGGAAGCAAACAGTATTATCAGCCCCATGGTCTTCCTGTTTTCGGCCATCAGATAGGCCTGCCCGCCGAATTCCCATTCGGTCCCGGCCGGAGCTTCCAGCTCGCCCGCAGCCGCTTCAACCCTCTCAACCACCTCGCCGGTGCTTATACCGGCAGGGTCCATCCGGACGATAACCTGTTTCACCTGGTCCTCTCTGACTATCTCGACCGGCCCCACCGATCTGATCACCTCTGCCACGTCCCGGAGCCTTATCGAAGCATTCCCGCGATCCATGATCACCAGATCCTCGATGTCAGGTTTGCTCCCGATCCTTCTCTCGGGGATCATTACCCGGATATCGTAATACTCCAGCCCCTCCCGGTATCTGGTGGCTACCGTCCCGTGAACCAGGGTTCTTAGAGTGGAAGCGACATCCCGAACGGACAGGCCCAGTGAAGCGGCCTTCTTGCGGTCAATAACTATCTTGTACTCCGGTTTGGTCATATCCATAGAGATGTTGACATTCCTGATGCCGGGGTCAGTGCTCAGCCGGTCTGCCAGGGTCCCGGCGAATTCAAATATGGACAGCATGTCGGTACCCTTGACCTTAACCTCCACCTCCTGCTCACCCGTCTTCCGAATACCTTCCACCCGCCTCTGCATCACATTGACTTTTCCGCCGGGTACGGGAACCTTCTTCACCAGGGGCGTAATCTGTCGGATGAACTCCCGGGTGTCGATATCCCGCCGGGATTTCGGGACCAGCTGCAGGTTCAGTTCACCTTCATGGGCGATCTCAAAGGTAGCCAGCCCCCATACCCTTCCGCCGGCAAGCGAGAAGATGCTCTCTATTTCGGGAATATCTTCCAGCCTGGATTCGAGCCGTGACAATATTCTGTCAACCCTTCCAACCGCTGTGCCGCTGGGCATCATCACCTTGACCTTGATCCGTCCGTCATCGAGTTTGGGCAGAAACTCTGAACCTGTGTTCGCGATCAGGACCAGGGATAAAGCAAACACGGCAAGTGCTGAAGCAATAACAATCCTTCCATGTTTCAGCACTTTTTCAAGAGATCGGGTATAGGAATCTTTCAGGCGATCGATCAGGTTATGAAAGAACAGCCCGACTCCGGAGAAGGGGTTGGTTTCGCTCCTGGCAAGGACCCGGCCGGCCAGAGAGGGGGTCAGGGTGACAGCTATGAGAAGAGATATGGCAACTATACCGGCCACTACCATCACCAGCTCCCGGAACAGGAGCGAGGTCAGCCCCGGTATGAATATGAATGGTATGAAAATCACAAAGAAGGTCAGTGTGGCGGTTATGATCGCAGCGCCGACCTGGTCTGTCCCCCTGAAAGCGGGGTCCTTATCTCCGGCGTCGCCGAGTCTGATTATATTCTCCAGGACCACTATTGAGTTATCCAGTATCACCCCCAAAGCGACCACCATTCCTCCCAGGGAGAACAGGTTGAGGGAGAACCCGAGCAGTCTCATCACAAAGAAGTTGGCCAGAAGGGTGACCAGAAGGGCGGCCATCATCACAAGCACATAACGAAAACGGCCAAGGAAGATGAATACCACCACTATCACCAGCAAAGCGGCCAGAAGAGCGGTCGCCTCCACACTGCTTATAGCGCCGGTGATATAGCTTCC
Source organism: bacterium (assembly GCA_014730075.1). Lineage (GTDB taxonomy): Bacteria > Krumholzibacteriota > Krumholzibacteriia > Krumholzibacteriales > WJIX01 > WJIX01. The sequence goes on from WJIX01000307.1 coordinate 3,228, forward strand.
CTGGTCCTCCACGAAACTGAACTCTATATCATCGGGCGCATCTTTCTTCAACTCCTCCATCTTCTTTCTGACCCCGCGGGCTACCTCCACGGTATTCGCCTCTGCCTGCTTCAGTACGTTCAGTTTGATGCAGGTCTGGCCGTTGAAGCGGGTGTTGATCCGCATCTTTTCATGAGAATCCTCCACCTCTGCCACATCCCTCAGGTAGACCTCTTTCCCGCCGGCATCCATGGACACCACAATGCCTTCTATCTCCTCCAGACTGGTTAACTCGCCCATGGTCCTGGCTATGATCTCCCTGTCACCGGCGGTTACCCGGCCGGCGAATATCTCGCGGTTCGCCTCGGAGACCGCCCTTACTACCGACGCGGGGGAAAGTCCATATGCTGACATCCGGCCAGGATCGAGATGGATCCGTATCTCCCGTTCCAGCCCGCCAACTATCTCGGCTCCCGCCGTTCCGCCGACTGTGGCAATCTTCTCGATAAGCCAGTTGTCAGCCCAGTCCCTCAGCCAGACCAGCGAGCGGGAATCCGACCTGACGATCACCTGAGTTACCGGAAGGAATGAGGGGTCCGCTTTTATGATCAGGGGTGGCTCCATGTCCTCCGGGAGCTCCCTTTCGGCCCGGGCCATGGCTGAGACCACATCCTGAAACGCTTCGTCTACGTCGGTGCCGTATCTGCAGTTGACCAGCAGCGTGTACATCCCCTCTATGGATGAGGACTCGATATAGTCGAGGTCATCCACCGTGGCCATTACCCGCTCTATCGGCTCGGCGACATTAGTTTCGATCTCTTCGGGAGTGGCACCCCGCCACCAGATATGAATCTTTATCATTGGGTAGGCTATGTCGGGCAGATAGTCCACATCCAGTGTGGCCAGTCCGTACAGGCCCATTGCAACCAGGGCTATCACCAGCACAGTAGTCGCCACGGGACGCTTCAGTGTAATTTCGGTCAGTCTCATTCTACCTGTCTCTCTGCCTTTCGCTGCTAATTACTCTGACCCTTGCCCCGTCCTGAAGCTTCCGGTTGCCCGATACTATAACTGAATCACCCGCAGCCACACCCGAGGTTATCTGCACCATGCGGCCCAGCTCTATCCCTGTTCCGACTTCCCGCCTCGTCGCCTTTCCATCCTCGACTATGAAGACTGTCTTCTTCTCCTGGGGAGTGACTACTATCGCCCCGGCCTGAACAACCACCGCTCCAACTGCCTTTTCAACCGGCACCTCAAGCCTGGCGAACATACCCGGAGCCATATCGATAACAGCTTCGGGGACAGCCTCTACCGTCCTTGTGCGGGTCCGGCGGTCCAGCTCGGGATAAACCCTGGCAATCTCCGCCCTGAACTCACGTCCTTCATATGCGTCCAGCGATAGAGTGACTTCCTGGCCTGTCTCAACCTTCATAGATTCCTTCTCAGGAACGGCGAACCTTATCACCAGGCTCCGGGGATCGAACATTTCTACCAGGACCTCCCGGGGCGAGACGAAATGCCCTTCCGAAATTACGACCCTGCTGATCTCTCCGTTCCACGGAGCTTTCACTTTGTAATCCTCGATCTGAACTACAGCGTCACTCAAACGTGCCCTCGCCTCCGCGACCCTCAGGCGGGCCTCATCCAGCCTCTCGCCCGGAACCGCGCCGGAATCTACCAGTTTCTTAATCTTTCCCAACTCCTCACGCTGCCTGGCTAACTCTTTCCGCGCGGCGGATGCCCTCTCTTCAGCCCCCTTACGGCGGCCTATGGTCAGAAGCGTCCTGTCCTTTTCCACTATGTCCCCTTCCCGGACCCTGCACTCCAGAACCGGCCCCTGGGCCGGGGATGCGATCCTTGCCGTTCTGGCCGCCTCCACCGTACCGACAAGCTCAATACTCCTGGTGATATCTTTCGAAACGGCCTCCTCCGCTTCTACCAGCGGGGCTCTGCCCTTTTTATTCTCCATTCCACCATCCGGCCCGCAACCGGAGGACAGGAAGATCAGCAGGAGGGCCAGCAGAGCCGGTAAATATATCTGAAAGCGAGGCCGGGGTTTACTATTATTACTAATCTGGGTCATAATATTCTCCTGTCTTGAATCTGATCCGCGCGACATGAATCTGGTAGTCCGCCAGGGCGGAATACCTGGCCGCCCGTATCTTCTGCAGGGCCGACTCCGCATCCAGAACGTCTGTTACCGAACCCTTTCCGAGTTCATATTTCTCTCTCTCTATCCGGAGTGATTCAAGGGCCTGCGCCACTGCCTTCTCAGTAGCGGCCAGTCTCTTTTCCTCCGACTTGAGTCTTAGAATAGATGATTCCACTTCAAGGCGAATCCGCAGTTTGAGTTCCCGCAAGCTGTTCTCAAGAGCGGCCAGCCTCGACTTCTGTATCTCCAGCTCCGACCCCCGCCTTCCTCCCATGAATATTGGGAGCTCCAGCATGCACCCAACTCTTCCAATATCCTCAAGCTCCGAAGCGCCGGGCAGTTCAATATAGGACCCCACTGCTTTCTGGCCGGAATAAGAGGCGAAGAGCGAGATAGTGGGCCAGTAGGCCCCACGGGCCGCCCTCACGCGATTTCGCTGCGCTTCCAGCTCATTCTGTGCGGCAAGGTAGTCTGCCCGCCTCGAATGTGCCGACAAGAGCGCATCCTCCAGAACCGGCACCCGGTAGTCCGTAAATAAATCCCCGGGCAGTTTTATTGAGACTTCCCCGTACTCCATTCCCATCAGGTTCAACAGTGCACCCTTATCTACAGCAAGAGAGGCTTTCTTCTCCTCTATTCTCTGGGCAAGATCGGCAAGGCGGACCTCCACACGCAGCCTGTCGGACCTGGATGCCTTCTCGGCGCCTATCAGCGCATTCACCTTTTTCAGGTGTTCTTCAAGAGTTATCCGTGAGAAATCGAGAGAACGGATAGCCATGCGTTTTTTAAAGATACTGTAATAAAATTCGGTTACCCCGTACTCTATACTGCCGCGGGCAAACTCCAGATCATTACGGGCCGCATCCCTTATAAGCCCGGAGGCCTCCACTTCGTTTGATATCCTCCCCGCGGTGAATAAAGGTATGCTGGCGTGGATATTCCACCACAGCACCTCGTCGGCGAAAATCAGCGGATACCCCGGCTCCCGCGGGGGGGCCATCCGGACAGTCTCGGTATAACGTGAATAGCTGCCGGAGCTCCTTATCTCTGGCCAGCGCTGCCCCGCCGCCCTGTCTCTTTCCGCTCCGGCTTCTGCCAGCCTGGCTTTCCGGTACTTGATACGGGGGCTGTTCTCCCTGGCGATTCGGACGCACTCTGCAAGAGTCAATGAATCGGTCGCCATCTCTTCACCGGGGTATTCAGCAGCCCCGTTTCCTGGTGAACCGCCAGTTTCAACTGCACCTGCCGGGAGCGCCGTGGAGAGAAAACCGGCTGCACAGATAATAACAATAATTATAAGTAACAAAGACTTCCCTGCTGAAGCCCCCATATAACCACACTCTCTTATTTCCTTTTTTTCAGGCTGTTTAAACAACTCCTGTTATTACTTACAAACGCAGCAAAGAGTATTTTCTTGCGGAAGAATCTTATTTTTTCAGAATAATATTGGAGCAAGAGCTTCTGCCTGATCAGAAACTGTAATTTGTCCTTATACCGAAAAGGGTTATACGCTCGGAAGTGCCGTCCGCGTTCCAGACCAGCTGAAAGTGCGGCGAGATAGAGGTCCATTCATTAAGGCTCCAGCGGGTATATATCTCCATCATCCTCTCCCGTTCCAGCACGGAAGAGGCTGGAGAGCTTTCTCCCGCTGCTATCCCGAGTACCGCGGTTTTGCCGGCAACCTGATGCACCATTCTCGCCCCTGCGCTCCATGCCGACTCTATCTTCCAGAGATCGGCAAGCTCGTCCTGGTTAAGACCATAACGGGCAAACAGGTTGAAAGCCCCGAATGATACGTGATCTAAACTGATACCATACCCGAATGAATCCTCCGCGGAAGGATGCTGGTACCCGTAAAACCGGAAATTGGACTCAAAGTCCGAATCAGGGAAAAAGGTAAACCCCAGGCTCCCTATTCTGTATATATCCTTGAACAGGTCCTTTCCTGAATTGTCAACGCTGGAAAGGCCCAGCTGGAAATGGAAACGGTCTGCCAGGGTGGTCCTGAAACGGATCCCCGGAGAGTTATCCGGCACGGCAAATGCGGCGCTGTTAACGAACGCACTGCTGATAAACTGTGTGGTTTCATCATTTGCCGATGCATTATGGTCAAAATAGTTGGTCAGGTCAATCTTGCCGGCTGTGATGGTGCATCTTCTGTCCAGTAGAGTAAATTCCGACCAGGCTTCCAGTACATTGAGGCGGTCCAGGCCATCCTGATCCTGGGTGGAGCCCGCGTCATCATTAAGGCCGGTCATAGTGGGGAAATACTCTCCCGGGCCGTTGCCCCCCACCGCCTCCAGATCAAAGAAGAGCAGGGAACGGGGGCCGAAGGCGGTATGGGCATAGATATCGAAAGAGCCGGTTCCGGCAGTGTGGTCATTACTTTCGCTATAGCCATACTGAATTATGGCGGTAGAACCGCCGCTGAATCTGAGCTGTCCCGGCATTTCGGTAATAGCTTCCAGTAGAGCGTTAACCCTCTTCCTCCTGGATCTTCTGTTCATATCCGCCCGGGTTACACCCTTTACCTTTTCTTCAAGAAGTGAAATCCAGCTGTCTGTTCCTGCCGGAGTTCTTCTCCGCCTTGAATGCCTTCCCCCCCTTCCATACCCTTCCATTGAGTTGATCTCTTCTCGAAGAGCATCTATTTCAGCTTCCAGCTTCCGGATAACGCCTGCTGTTGTCGAATCAGCTTCTTCCGACCCCGCTGAACCCGCCGGGATCACTGAAAGAGCTGTTAAAAGTAACAATAATGCGGCAAATCTGTTCATGGCTTCTTCCTTCTCCGTCATCTCATAAAATGCCAGGCCCTGCCCGTTACGCAACAGGGATACTCCAGGTTAATTGCAAAAGCAGATTAACAAAAATTGGGGGGGCTGTTCCATAAATAAAATTATTTCGCTGTCGCGGATGGTAGAATTCAGTCCTGAACCGCAGACGGAAGACGGCAATTCAATCTTTTCGGCCGGTTTTCAGAAATATATGGATTGGAATATGAATGGTCGCCTTCACCGGTTTAACCGGTCATTGAGGGTGGCATCCATATTCCAATCCATTGCTCTGGTTTGCTCTTATCAACCCTCCCGTACACCTTTTTCAATTCGATCGCCAATATCCTGATCTATATTGTGCCAGTATTCAAAAGCCCGCTTCAGAACCGGCTCGGTCACACCACTACTGAGATGCCCGACAACGTTAGATACCAGACGGCCTCTCTGGTCATCATCCATCACCTCGCGTATCAGCGCGCGGGGTTGGACAAAGTCATCATCATCCTCGCGCCTGGTGTAAGCTGCCCTTATGAAATCCCCGCTGGCGCTCCAGATCGCATCCTCCGGGTATCGCTCCGGGGCTGCCTTGGGGCCGCCCTTGGAGTTCGGCTTGTATACAGGATCCGAGACATTATCAATTCTCATGGCGCCGCCCTTGCTGTAGCTGTTAACAGGGCTTTTGGGACTGTTTACGGGGATCTGCTTGTAGTTGACTCCCAGGCGCGCCCGGTGCGCGTCAGCATAGGAAACCAGCCGGGCAAGAAGCATTTTGTCCGGACTGGGGCCGATGCCGGGTACCAGGTTGTTCGGCTCGAAAGCGGCCTGCTCGATCTCGGCATGAAAATCGGATGGATTCCGGTTGAGAGTCAGACGCCCCACCTCCTGTGTCGGGTAGTCGCCATGGGGCCATACTTTGGTCAGGTCGAACGGATTGAAACGGTAGGTCCTGGCCTCCTCGAACGGCATGATCTGAACCTTCAGGGTCCAGCTTGGGTAATCCTTCCGCTTAATCGCTTCAAAGAGGTCTCGCCGGTGGTAATCGGCGTCCTCGCCGGCAATACGGTCGCCCTCTTCCTGAGTAAGGAATTCAATGCCCTGGTCAGTCTTGAAATGATATTTTACCCAGAACCGTTCTCCTTCGGCGTTCACCCACATGTAGGTATGGCTGGTGTACCCGTTCATGTGCCTGTAGCTTCCGGGTATACCGCGGTCGCTCATCAGAATGGTTACCTGGTGGGCTGACTCAGGCGACAGGGTCCAGAAGTCCCACTGCATGTCGTTGTCCCGCAGTCCGCTATCGGCGCGGCGCTTCTGTGAATGAATGAAGTCCTGAAACTTCATCGGATCCCTGACGAAGAAGACCGGGGTGTTGTTCCCAACCATATCGTAATTACCTTCTGTGGTATAGAACTTGAGGGCGAAGCCGCGTACATCGCGCCAGGTATCGGGGCTTCCGCTTTCACCGGCTACCGTGGAAAACCGGGCCAGTACATCTGTTTTTACGCCCGGCTGAAACAGGGCCGCCCTTGTATAGGCGCTGACATCCCCGGTAACCTCGAACTGGCCGAAAGCCCCTGAGCCCTTCGCGTGCGGCTGGCGGTCGGGAATCATCTCCCGGTTGAAATTAGCCATCTGTTCAATCAGATAGTGATCGTGAAGAAGGATCGGCCCGTCCGGGCCCACGGTAAGTGAAAATTCATCGCTGGAGACCGGTATGCCGGCATCATTGGTAGTGGGTTTCTGTTCCTTTTCTTTCATGATAATGCCTCCCTTTCTTTCCGGGCATGCTGATCATTTCTGTTTTCTGCGTAATCTTCCGGCTTCAGGAAAAATTCCCGCCGTCCAGATTGCTTTGCCCATTATGTCTCTTGAATCAGATCCCCGGAATCAGATTCCTGAACTCAAAGATTAGCATATGAATTGCTGATACTGCAACTCATTAATTACGCTGAAACCCACCTGCAGCATAAACTGTTTCCAATATGTTTATTACAGCCCGGGTAATGTTAAATTGCCAAAGCTGGATCAGCATCAGTGATGAACTCCGGGTAGCAAATATTTTGCCATCAACCCCGGGGGCAATTCTCCAATCCTGACGAATTTGCCGGCCTTTTCTCCTCCATCCGCTTCATATTTTGCCCTTTAAATCCACTCTAGAGTTATGTATCTTTAACTCCCATGAACAAAGTACGGCTTGGAAATACGGATATCAATGCCTCCCCGGTGGGGTTCGGGGGGATACCTATTCAGCACCTCTCCCTGGAGGAGTCGAAGGAGGTGCTCCTTCATGCCCTGGAGAAGGGGATCGATTTTTTCGATACCGCCAGGGGTTACACAGACAGCGAGAAGAAGATGGGAGAGGCGCTCAGCCCGCACAGGGACAGAATATGGCTGGCCAGCAAAGCGATGTCCAGAGACCGGCGGGGGATGAAACTTGAGCTGGAGACCAGCCTCCGTAATCTCAAGACCGACATGATAGATCTCTACCAGCTTCATTCGGTAGGCGACATCGATATGCTCGA
>WJIX01000308.1 GCA_014730075.1 bacterium
GACTATAACCGCATCGCCATCCGCAGCACTGGTTGAGGATATTTCCACACCATCCGGGATAATGCCGATACCGGCGGTATTTATGAATAAGCCGTCAGCCATACCGCGCTGCACTACCTTGGTATCCCCTGTTACCACTTTTACCCCGGCTTCCGCCGAAGCTCCCCTTACAGAATCGGTTATCCTCTCGAGCTCCTCCTGAGAAAAACCCTCCTCGATAATATAGGAGAGCGAAATATAGAGAGGATCCGCACCACTTACCGCCAGATCGTTTACCGTCCCACATACCGCCAGGTGCCCGATATCTCCCCCAGGAAAAAAGAGCGGTTTAACCACGAAGGAATCAGTGGTAAAGGCAATATTCTGGCTGTCCAGCCTGATAACCGCGCTGTCCTGAAGCGATTCTGTACTGGAGTCCAGGTGCTCTCTTACCGAAGATATCAGCTCCCTCATCATTACTCCGCCACCTCCGTGAGCAAGGAGTATCCTCCCGTTCTTATCTTTGCCGTTCACTTGAGTACCTCCCTGTATCCTTTCCTCCGGTCAAATCTGAATTCCGGCCTCACCACTCGCTATCCTCGCCGCCGCCACCTGCTGCTGGCCGAAGGATACCCCTGCGTCATTGGGGGGCAGGTGCCGGTGAAAGTAATAATCGATTCCTGTAGATTCCATCATCTCAAAGAGGAGCTCGCACAGCAGCCTGTTCTGAAAAACCCCACCAGAGAATACTGCCTTACGGCACTGATGCACTCCTGATAGCTCAGTAATGGTTTTCGCCACCATATCAGCTATACTCATATGAAATGAAAAAGCCAGTTCTGCCCTGTCCACCCCGCTTCTCAGAGAATCAATAATATATTCAATGAGCGGCGCCGGGTCTATGGAACCACTCGAGAAGCCGACCACCGGATAGCCGTTCCCGGAGGGCCTGCCCGCCTCCAGAGCCAGAGCTTCCAGCGCTATGGCGGCTTCTGCCTCGAAAGAAATCTCCTCTATTCCGCAGAGCAGAAATGACACCGCATCGAAGAGCCGGCCTATGCTGGAGGTTGGGATGGCATTTATCCCCCTGGCTGCCATATTCAATATCACCTCAGCCTTCCTGCGGTCGGGGAATATCCCTGAAACAGATCTTACATCCAGGACCGCATCACCGAACAGGTTCCGGAGATGAACCAGGGCCATTCTCCAGGGCTGGACTACCGCCATTTCGCCTCCTGGAAGCGGCAGATTCTTGATATGGGCCAGCCGTCTGAAACTGCGGTATCCGGCCAGTAGAAACTCCCCGCCCCAGAGCTTCCCGTTTGCACCGTAACCGGTACCGTCGAATATAACCGCCAGCGCGGGTTCCTCCAGGCCATACTCTGCCATAACGCTTACAGCGTGCGCGTGGTGGTGCTGAACCCTTATAACCGGCTCCACCCCAAGCTCCCCTGCGAGACGGGTGGTAAAGTAATCGGGGTGCATGTCACAGGCTACAGCTTCCGGTTCGATCTCCAGAAGATGACGGAAACTGTCCAGCTCGTATCTGAAATTCTCCTGGCTCCTGATATCCCCGAGATCACCCATGTGAGAAGATATAAATACCCGGTCCTCCCTGCTCAGGGCGAACGTCCCCTTCTCCTGACCCCCCAGCGCCAGCAGGGGCACCGGACAGGACTGATTCCCCCTTACCGGTTCGGGGACATACCCTCTGGCCCTTCTTATCGGTATCGGCCTGCCTTTCGGCACGAAGAAAACGGAATCATCGCACTTGTGAGCGATCTTCCGGTTATTGGTAAGGGCGATATCAGCGATTTTTCCCATCACTTTTTCCAGTTCCGTTTCGGTGGAGATAAGCGGCTCGTCCGTGAAATTGGCGGAGGTCATCACCAGTACTCCGGTCTCCTCAAGCAGCAGGTGGTGAAGGGGTGTGTATGGAAGAAAAGCACCGATATAACTATTGCCCGGAGCGATATTTCCCGGAAGCCTCTTCCCAGCTTTTCTCAGAAGTACGATCGGCGCCCTGGAAGAGCAGAGAAGTTCTTCCTCCTCCGGACTCACCAGGCAGTAACGCCTTATAATCTCCATATCTCTGAACATCAGGGCGAACGGTTTGACCGGTCTTTTCTTCCTGGCCCGGAGTTTCTCCACAGCGTCTGCATCAACAGCCAGGCAGCTGAGGTGATAGCCACCCAGCCCCTTTATCGCCGCTACAGCACCCTCTTGCAGCATCCTGACTGTTTCCGCTACCGGGTCGCCATCTATCTCTTTTCCTCTCTCATCCATCAGTTTCAGGACCGGTCCGCACCCCGGACAGGAAATCGGTTCGGCATGGAACCTCCGGTCCATAGGATCGCTATACTGCCCGCTGCAGTAACGGTCCATCTCGAATTCCTTCATGGTAGTCAGCGGCCTGTCATAGGGAAGGTTCTCTATTATGGTAAACCTCGGGCCACAGTTGGTGCAGTTGATAAACGGGTAGTGGTAACGCCTGTTACCGGGGTCCCGCATCTCGGCAAGGCAGTCGCCGCATACTGCCGTATCTACCGGAAACAGGACGGTAGAGCGGGCGCCGCTCCTGCTCTGATCTATACTGAAACCGCTCTCTCCGGTAACTTCGATCTCCGAGACTTTCAGTGATTCAATCACCGCCAGGGGAGGCGGTTTTCCGGCAAGGGCCCTGCCGAAATCATCGATATCATATCCGCTCCCCTCCACCTCTATCACCACCCCTTCAGAGCTGTTAATTACCGAACCGGCCAGGCCATTCTCCACTGCGTAACGGTAAACGGTAGGCCTGAAACCGACTCCCTGCACCCTTCCGCCAGCAATCAACCTCAGCCTGGTCCTGCCACTGCCGAGAGAAATATCAGATATCGCCTCTTCCCACTTCATACCTGGGTTCTCATTCCTTTGCGGGCCCGGAACGGGCCGGAATCAATATATCATCAATGCGCTGCTCAGGGTTCAATCTTTCTTGACAAACCGTGCAACTGGTATAATCTACTAAGAAAAACGTTAATAATCCAGACCGTATTAAGAAACAGGAGGTAGAGGTTGCTGCTGGAATATTCCCTTAGGATAGGGGCAGCCCTGGTAATAGGGATGATAGTGGGGCTGGAAAGAGAATTTCAGGGGAAACCGGCGGGGATCAGGACCAACATTCTGATGTGCGTGGGGTCATGCCTGATAATGATAATCTCACTGAAGGTGGCAGAACAATCGGAAGGTTACGCCGATCCGGGCAGAATCGCCGCCCAGGTTATAACCGGAGTGGGATTCCTCTGCGCCGGAACCATCATGAGAAGCCGCTTCTCCATATCCGGGCTAACCACCGCCGCAACCATATGGGTACTTTCCGCCCTGGGCCTAGCCTCCGGCGCGGGTTACTATCTTCTTGCCGCGGTGGGAACGGTAGCCATAGTTATCGTACTTATACTGATCAGATACCTGGAATCATATATAATCTCACGGCGTACAACGGTAAAAATTCATGTGGAGATGAAGAAATCGAGTATGGCGCCATCCATGGTCAACGACATTATCCATAAGAGGGATATCCCCAGGGAAGACCTTAAATATCAGTCTGAAGAAGAAAAGCTGATAACCATTTTCGAATATACAGCTTCCAAGAAAGAGCTGGATAAGGTACTTAAGCAGCTCTCGTCGATCGACGGGGTTATCAGCGTCTATTCAACCTGACCCTACCATACTCCGGTCTCCAGGTACTCATTGATCGCCGCTGCGGCCTTGCGCCCCTGCCCCATCGCCAGGATCACTGTGGCGGCTCCCAGCACGATATCCCCTCCCGAGAATACACCCTTCTTGCTGGTTTTCATGGTCTCCTCGTCCGCAATGATATTTCCCCACCGGTTGGTCTCTATATCGGGGGTAGTATCTGGTATCAGGGGATTGGAAGAGTTTCCTATTGCAACTATGTAAGTGTCTACCTGGAGCCTGAATTCACTCCCCTTGACCGGAATGGGCCTTCTTCTGCCGGAATCATCTGGCTCTCCCAGCTCCATCTTAATGCATTCCACCTCTTTTACCCATCCGTTTTCATCCCCTATGATACGGACCGGGTTCCTGAGCAGGTTGAACTGTACGCCCTCTTCCTCGGCGTGCTCCACCTCCTCCAACCTGGCCGGCATCTGTTCCCTGGCTCTCCGGTATACCAGGTAGACATTCTCGGCCCCAAGTCTCAGCGCGGTGCGGGCTGCATCCATGGCTACATTTCCCCCTCCCACTACAGCCACATTCTTCGAACTGGCAATGGGGGTATCGGTATCTGGAAAGGAATATGCCTTCATCAGGTTGGCCCTGGTGAGGTACTCATTTGCGGAATATACCCCGTTGAAATTCTCCCCCTCGATACCCATGAAGTTGGGTAATCCGGCGCCGGTACCGACGAATACCGCGTCATATCCCATCTCGAAGAGGTCGTCGATGCTGTATATCTTGCCGATAACCCGGTTGTACTGCACAGCCACATCC
>WJIX01000309.1 GCA_014730075.1 bacterium
CTCCACGGCGATGGCCGACCGGCTGCTGGATGAAGGAATCTATGTAATCGGATTTTCCTATCCGGTTGTCCCGAAAGGCCAGGCCAGGATAAGGGTGCAGATCTCCGCGGCACATTCCAGAAAGCACCTGGACAAGGCGATAGAGGCGTTCATAAAGACCGGGCGTGAGCTGGGAGTTATTTCTTGACTTTAAACAGGGTTAATTTTAAATAGACACCCATAAAAGGTTGAACTTGAAACTATTATGCTAACAGGGAGGTTTGGATGGAATCCGGTTCGGTTTTCTTGATGCGGAGCATTCCGGTTATCGGTCTGCTGGGAATAATAATGGCGGTAGCAACCTATTTCCGGGTAAGAAAAAAACCGGCAGGGAACGAATTGATGCAGAAGATTGCCGGCAAAATCCACCGGGGCGCATTTGTCTTTCTGAAGAGGGAATACCAGATAATAGCCGTATTCATCGTGGTTGTATTCGGCGTTCTTGCCTGGCTTCTGAGTGTTCAGACCGCCATTGCCTTCCTGTTCGGCGCAATATGTTCAATGGCCGCAGGCCTTCTGGGGATGGAAGCGGCCACCCGGAGTAGTGTCAGGGCATGCCAGGGCGCCAAGGACGGTGGTATCAACACCGCCCTCTCAATCGCATTCAGTGGTGGATCGGTAATGGGTATTATAGTGGCCGCACTGGGAGTCTTCGGACTGGGTCTCTACTTTATTTTCACCAGAGACCCGAAGATTATCAACGGATTCGCGATGGGAGCGAGTTCGATCGCACTTTTCGCCCGTGTGGGAGGGGGAGTGTATACCAAGAGCGCTGATGTTGGCGCCGACCTGGTGGGGAAGGTGGAAGCAGGGATACCGGAGGATGACCCCAGGAATCCAGGTGTGATTGCGGACAACGTGGGCGATAATGTCGGTGACACAGCCGGTATGGGAGCTGATCTCTTTGAGAGTTATGTTGGAAGCGTGGTAGCAACCATGGCTATAGGCGCCAGCATGTCTGCCGTTGACAATACCATGTGGATGCTTCTGCCCCTTGCCCTGATCGCGGTCGGCCTGATCGCGTCGGTCCTGGGTATATTTTCAATTTCAGCCCTGAAGAAGGCGGGACCTCAGTCCGCTCTGAGATACAGCACCTATATCAGTGGAATACTTTTCATAATAGCAGCATACTTTCTGATAAGGTATCTGTTAGGTGTTATAGATCCTTTCTGGGCGATACTATCCGGAATAGTCGCCGGGATTCTGATAGGTCTCGAGAGTGAATACTTTACCTCCGGTCCTCCGGTAAGGGAAGTGGGAAGGGCCAGCGAGACAGGTCCGGCAACAACGATAATTACAGGTTTTGCCGTGGGCCTTCAGAGCGCCATTCTGCCGGTTATAACCCTGGTTATAGCGATATACATATCCTATAAATTCGGTGGAGGGCTCTACGGTATAGCTATATCGGCGGTAGGTATGCTGTCCACTATCGGTATTGTGATGTCCACAGATTCGTACGGTCCCATAGCCGATAACGCGGGAGGGATCGCGGAAATGTCGGAGGCCGGACCTGAGATAAGAAAGATAACTGACAAACTTGATGCCATAGGCAATACCACTGCCGCCATAGGAAAGGGGTTCGCCCTCGGTTCAGCAGGGCTTACCGCCCTGGCGCTCTTCAGCGCTTTCCAGAAGACGGTGGGGATAGATTCGATAAACCTTTCCTCCCCGACCACTGTTATAGGGTTATTCCTGGGTGCGATGATGCCCTTCCTGATAGCCTCACTGACCATGAAGGGTGTGGGAAGAGCGGGTAATATTCTGGTGAAGGAGATAAGGAGACAGTTCAAGGAAATTAAGGGTTTGATGGAGGGAGAAGCGGAGCCGGATGAGGAAAGGTGTGTTGATATCGTTACCAGGGCGGCCCTGCGTGAAATGGTTGTTCCGGGGGTGCTGGCGGTTGTTCTACCCCTGTTCGTCGGTTTCGTTATAGGGGCAGAGGCGCTGGGCGGTTTTCTGGCCGGTGCGACCTCAACCGGAGTTCTCCTTGGAATCTTCATGGCCAACGCCGGCGGCACCTGGGATAATGCCAAAAAATGGATAGAGGAGGGAAATCTGGGGGGCAAGGGTACCGATGTCCATGCAGCCGCGGTAGTGGGTGACACGGTCGGTGATCCTTTCAAGGATACCTCCGGGCCCAGCATGAATATCCTGATCAAGCTGATGTCGGTGGTCTCACTGGTATTTGCTCCCCTCTTTCTGTAGGATGGGAATATTCGAGGTTGCTCCATACCCCTGCTCTTTACCCTGGGCAGGGGTATTTTTTTGTTATAATATTCAAGAAAGTGTTGGTATTCAACCGGAGGAGAGAAGTTGTCTCTCAAAGTCGGAATCATAGGCCTTCCCAATGTGGGAAAATCAACACTCATGAATGCCCTTGCCTGCACGGAGGCTGAAGCATCCAACTACCCCTTCTGTACCATAGAGTCGAATGTGGGGATTGTTACTGTCCCGGACCGGAGGCTGGAAGAGCTGGCAGGAATCCTCCATCCGGATGAGGTCATACCCTCAAAAGTAAATTTCGTTGATATCGCCGGGCTGGTAAGGGGTGCCAGTGCGGGAGAAGGCTTGGGAAACCGGTTTCTGCACTGCATCAGGGAAGTGGACCTGCTGGTCCATGTACTTCGCGTATTTCACGACCCCGCGGTGAGCCATGTTCATGGCGATATAAATCCGATGGACGACCTGGAGGTGGTCGAGACCGAGCTTTTCCTGGCGGATTTGGAGAGGGTAGAGAAGAGGATTGAGAAGGAAGAGGGAAGGGCTAAGGCGGTAAAGAAGTCGGAGAGAAGAGACCTGGCATTTCTGGAGGAGGTAAGGGAATTTCTTTCGGGTAAGAAGAAAATTTCCGGGTCAGGTTATTCAGGGCATAAACTGGAGATACTGGAGGAGCTGAACCTGCTGACAGCCAAACCTTTAATACTGGTTCTCAATACCGATGAGCAGACCGGGCCGGAAACGGATAAGGCGCTGGCTGAGCTGGAGGCCTCCGGAAGAGGGGAAGCGGTATTCACCATAAGCGCCAGGCTGGAGGATGAACTGAACCAGCTTCCCCCTGATGAACGGAAGCAGTACCTGCAAGAGCTTGGTATGGAAAGGGGTGGATTGGAAAGATTCATCCTGACCTGTCATGAACAGCTCGGTCTGATCAGGTACTATACCCGGTCCAGGGGCAAACTGCAGGCGTGGTCCATTCAGGAGGGAACGACCGCTCCGGAAGCAGCGGGAAGGATTCACAGCGACATGGAGTCCGGTTTCATCAGGGCAAAGGTGATCAGGTACCGGGACCTCATGGAGTACCGTTCGGAGGAAGGTGTAAGAGAGCACGGGCTTTTGAAAACAGAAGGACATGATTATATTATAAGGGACGGAGATATAATTGAATACCTGTTCAGTGGATGAGTATCAGGATTCTATCTTTGAATAGACTCCTTAGGAAGGATCAGAGAGAATGAAAAAACGGGGGCACGATACTGTCGAGCATACCGCTGATATGGGAGTGAAGGGATGGGGGCCGGATATTGAATCCGCTTTTGAAGAGGCTGCCGCTGCCATGTTCGGACTTATGGCCGATACTGAAGAGTGTGACGTGGAATTCACCATACAGGTTAGCTGCGAAGCGGAATCCGTAGAGGAACTGCTGGTTGAGTTTCTCAACTCCCTTCTGACCGGACTGGACCTTGAAGACGCGCTGGGAATATCGGTGGATCTGTCTCCGTTACGGCACAGGGAAGGTGTATATTATCTAGCCGCGGTGGCCCACTGCGTGTCTATTTCCAGTGCCGGCGGGAAGATGCGCGGCGAGGTGAAGGCCGCCACCAGCTATGGAGCGGGTGTGGAGTCATCAGAGAATGGAATATGGGAAGCGGTATGCGTGGTGGATATGTAGCAGTTAATTCCGGCATTGCTTTTATGGGAGCAGGATATGTCTGAAGAGATCAATCTGAGGAAGATAGGAGATTTCCTATGGGAGATAGAGCCTGAAGGTGACATGAGGGTTCCGGCCCGTATTTACAGCGACCGGGATGCGATTGATTTTCTCTTGAATGAGAGCAGGACCAGGCAGTGGGATGCCCTGAGGCAGATAAGGAATGTGGCCAGTCTGCCGGGACTCCAGATAGCGGCCCTGGGCATGGCGGATATTCACCCGGGTTACGGTTTTCCAATAGGGGGCGTGGGGGCTTTCGATCAGGATGAAGGGATAGTGACACTGGCAGGAGTGGGTTTTGATATAAACTGTGGAGTAAGGTCCATGGCGGTTGATCTGAGCATGGATGAGATTGAGAGTAATAAGGAAAAGCTTGCTGAGCAGTTGTTCAGGACGGTTCCGGCCGGTCTGGGTTCCACCGGTAAGCTGAAGCTCTCCGTGGAGGAGATAGACAGGGTGCTAACGGAGGGAGCACGGTTTGCCGTCAGGAGAGGTTATGGGACCGATCAGGACCTTGAATATATCGAGGAGAAGGGGAAGATGAATGGGGCGGATCCATCTGCGGTTAGCGAACAGGCCAAAAGGAGGCAGCTGAAGCAGGTAGGGACCCTGGGTTCCGGGAACCATTACCTGGAGGTGCAGTACGTGGACAGGGTATATTTCTCAGAGGCCGCGGAAAGTTACGGGCTGGAGGAAGGTTCCGTGGTGGTGAGCATTCACACCGGAAGCAGGGCGCTGGGGCACCAGATAGGCACAGATTATCAGAGTATTCTCAGGAGGGCTTCCCGGAAATATGGGCTCCCCATTTACGAGAAGGAGCTGGTTGGGGCACCGATAAAGAGCCCCGAAGGGAAGCGTTATATATCGGCGGTAATAGCTGGGATAAATTGCGCATTCGCAAACCGGCAGGTTATAGCGGGGCTTGTCAGGAAAGCGTTCAATGGGGTATTCGCCACTTCAGAGAATGATATCAGGACAGTTTACGAAGTTGGCCATAACAATATCAAGTTCGAGAAGCACACAGTTGAAGGAATAGAGAAGGAGCTGCTGGTGCACCGGAAGGGTGCCACCAGGGCATTCGGGCCCGGACGTGACGAGGTTCCGGCAAGGTACCGTGCGGTTGGCCATCCCGTACTGGTGGGGGGAACAATGGGTACGTCCTCTTACATTCTGGCCGGAACTGAAAAGGGTATGGGCGAGACGTTCGGAAGTGCGGTCCATGGTGCGGGGAGATTGAAATCAAGAAAACAGGCAAGAAAGGATGTGTGGGGAGAAGACCTCATTAATGAGTTGAAAGAGGAGGGAATCCTGGTCAGGGTCCACAGCAAGGCGGGGGCGGCGGAGGAAGCCCCGGGGGCATACAAGGATGTGGACAGGGTGGTCAGAGCGATGGAGGGGGCAGGTGTCAACAGGTTGGTAGTAAGGCTGAAACCGGTTATCTGTATAAAAGGTTAGCCCCTATCCTGAAAGTGGGAAGTTGGAAATGGAAGAGTTATCTATCGGATTCATGGAAACCGATATAGGCCGTATCAGGATTGCCGCAGGAGCGGAAGGAGTTTGCCAGGTTCAGTTCTGCGATGGAGAAACTGC
>WJIX01000310.1 GCA_014730075.1 bacterium
CCTGGTAATGATATTGTATTCTCTCACAGAGAAAAAGGGCAGTCAAATCAAAAAACAGACTGTTTACGGGGGAAGCCTGTACGGTTATCCTCCGGATTAAAGATGCACCAGGAGATTATTTACTTGTCAAAGGTGGCAAAACGGCTTATGTTATAGACCAAAAGGAGGTTCAGAGACGTGGCAAGGAAGAAACTGGATAAGCATGACCTTAAGGAAGACCCTCTGCTTGATTTCTTCATGAGGGCTTACGAGTATATAAAGACCCACCAGAATGTCGTATTCGTCGGTCTCATAGCTCTGATAATAATAGTAGCCGGAAGCTTCTGGTACAGAAACAGCAGGGAAGCAGCCAGAATTAGCGCAGCCAACCGGTTCTCGGAGGCCAATATGTTATATTATTCCGGAGACACCCGTTCGGCGAGTCAGGTATTTGAACTTGTACGGGATAATTACGGTGGTACACGCGAGGGGGCTTACGCTTCATACTATCTCGGCAAGATATCTAATGGACAGGGCGAGTATACCGGTGCTATAGAGCATTTTCTTAATTATCTCAAAAAAGCGGATGATTTTCCATTCTTCAGAAAAGCCGCTCATATCTCCATTGCGGTAGCTCTCGAGAATGACCGCCAATTCGAGAAAGCTGCCGGGAAGTACCTCGAAATCGCTGAAGAGCTGTCAGAAGATGATGACAAAAGAGCGAAGTACCTCCGGAAATCGGCAGAATGCTACGCTCTCGCTGATATGGATGGAAGGGCAGTTGAGATCTACAGAAAGGCCCTCCCGTACATGAAAGATCTGGCAGCAAGGCAGATTGAAGTCAAGATCGACATACTCTCACGATAGATAACTAATCTCAGGTTTCAAGAGGAAGATTCAGAAGGGAAGGGTCAGTACGATTAAACCATCAGGCAGAAAGAAATAATGGCATAATGGCGTATAATATATATTATGTTAACCAAGATAATATTTATGTTATCCCAGTCTCTTTCAATCAGATCCACACTTTTCCGCTTCTTATATTATAACCGCTATCTCGAGGGCGTTTCGATACTCATACCACCAGGTTGACCAGCTTCCCCGGAACCACAATCACCTTCTTTATATCCCTTTCGCCTATGAACTCTCTGACCCTTTCATTCTCCAGGGCGATCTTCTCCAGCTCATCCCGTTCACTGTCAAGGTCTGCCTCAACTCTTGCCCTGACCTTACCGTTGACCTGGATAACCAGTGTAAATGTTTCGCTCCTGAGGTAATCCTCGTCCGGTTTTGGGATAGTACGGCTGAATACCGTTTCATTAAATCCACATCTTTCCCGGATCTCTTCGCACATGTGCGGAGCTATCGGGCTAAGCAGCAGCACAAGGTTGTCCAGGGCGTATATGAAAAGGTCTCGGTTGACACCTTCCTCAGGGCTGTATTCCAGCAGAAAAGAATATATCTCGTTGGTCAGCTCCATAAGAGCGCTTATGGTGGTATTGAAATGAAAAGACCCTCCTGTCAGCAGATCCTCCCGGACCTTATCGATACTCTTCTGCACCTTGCTGTATAATCCCACCTGGTCATCATTCATGCTTTCAGGATCGAGCTTGCCTGTCTCGAACCTGCTTCCGTCAAGGAACGAGCTGTTCTGGCTGTAGAGCCGCCAAACCCGGTTTACAAAGCGGTATGCGCCCTCAACAGCACGGTCGTTCCATTCTGCGTCCTTCTCCGGCGGCCCTATGAATAGTGTATAGATCCTCACCGTGTCAGCACCGAATCTCTCTATCAGCTCCCTGGGGTTGACAACATTCCCGGCGCTTTTCGACATTTTAGCGCCATTTCTGGTGATCATGCCCTGGGTAAAAAGGTTCTTGAAAGGTTCCCTGAAATCGAGATCTCCCTGGTCGTAGAGGAACTTGACGATGAACCTGGAATAGAGAAGATGCAGTATAGCATGTTCCACGCCCCCGATATACTGATCCACCGGCATGCATCTGTTCACCAGCTCCGGGTCGAATGGCTTATCTTCTTCATGGGCCGATATATACCTCAGGAAATACCAGCTGGAGTCAACGAAGGTATCCATTGTATCGGTCTCTCTTCTGGCCGGGCCCCCGCATACTGGGCATTCGGTGCTAATGAAGCTCTCAGACTTGGCCAGTGGTGATTTTCCGTCCCCTGTGGGAATGAAATCCACATCCTCCGGAAGAAGAACCGGAAGCTCCTCTTTCCTGACCGGATTAACACCACATTTATCGCAATATACCACCGGTATAGGCGCACCCCAGTAGCGCTGCCTGGAAATGAGCCAGTCTCTCAGCTTGTAGTTAACAGTCCTCTCTGCGATCCCATCCTCCACGAAATCCTCGGTTATCCTTTCCATCGCTTCCAGGTTTGAGAGGCCGTCATATTTTCCGGAATTTGCCATTATACCATTTTCCACATATGCCTCTTCAAGGGGGCCGGGATCGGAGCTCTCCGGTTTGATAACCTGAATCACCGGGATATCCATTTCCATTTCCCTGACAAACTCAAAATCTCTCTGGTCGTGGGCCGGAACACCCATTACCAGACCCGTACCGTACTCCATCAGCACGTATCCGGTGATAAATACCGGTATCCGGCGGTTGTCGGCTGGATTTACCGCATAGCAGCCGGTAAAGAATCCGTCCTTGTTCTTCTCGGTACGGTCTTCTCTCTGCAGCGCTTTCAGACGTGAAATGAAGCGCGCTCCCTCCTTCTCCCTTCCACCCTTCTTCAGCAACTTTTCTGCAAACGGATGCTCGGCGGCGACTGCCAGGAATGTTACTCCGTATATGGTATCTATCCTGGTGGTGAAACATCCCATTTCTTCCCCTGTGCCTTCAACACTGAATTTTATCTCAACCCCTTCACTTCTTCCTATCCAGTTCTTCTGCATTGTTATAACGCGACGGGGCCAGTTCTCCAGGATGGAGAGGTCTTCGATCAACCTGTCCGCGTAATCTGTTATCCTGAAAAACCACTGCTTCAGCTTCTTGTCTGAAACCTCCTCTCCGCACCTCTCGCACTCCCCCCCCACTACCTGTTCATTGGCCAGTACCGTCTTGCATGAAGGACACCAGTTCACCGCGGATTCTTCACGGTACGCAAGGCCTGCCTCATACAGCTGTATGAAGAGGTACTGTGTCCATTTATAATATTCAGGCTGGCATGATGCTATCTCTCTTGACCAGTCGTAGATAACTCCCCACTGATAGAACTGTTTCTTCATCTGGGCTATATTACGCTCGGTCCATTCTGCCGGGTCTATATTGTTCTTTATCGCCGCATTCTCGGCGGGAAGGCCGAAGGAATCCCATCCCATTGGAGCCAGCACGTCATACCCCTCCATCATCTTGATTCTGGCCAGAGCATCACCTATTATATAGTTTCTTCCGTGCCCCACGTGGAGGTTCCCGGAAGGATAGGGAAACATCATAAGGCAGTAGTACAGGTTTTCAGCAGTTTCAAGATCGCAGCGGAAGAGCGTTTCCCACCGGTCCCTCCACTTATCTTCGCATTCCTTGAATGGAAAATGGTCACTCATATTCAAACATCCTCACAGCTGTCGAGATCAATGATAAGGTGATAGTCATCTCCAACCCTGTCCAGCTCGTACTCCGCTGAAATCTCCCTGAAGTAGGAAATTATTTCGTCGGCGGCCTCGCTGGTGGATACGATTACCCGGAGATATCCGTTCAGCTCTATCTCCCCGAGTTTCTTCTTCAGCATCAGCAGAGGACCCGGCGGCGAAAGGCCACGGGCTATAAGTTTTTCTTCCTTCCTGATCATATCAACTTCCGTTTTAATGAGATATCGATCTCAAATGGCAATTCAATATCGGGTGAATAATAAAATTCGAAATAATTACTATCAAGCAGATTCGACCAGGGTGTCCAGTTTCTTTTCCAGAATATCCCTGGAGATAGAGCCGGCTGTCCGGTCAATTACCTTGCCACCCTTGATGAAGAGAAGGTGAGGCAGGTTCTTCACCCCGTACCTGGAGGTAATCTCCCGGTTGCTGATTACATCCACCTTGCAGAAGTTGATATCTCCTTCATACTTCCGCGCAAGGTCCTCGATTACCTCTTCCAGGCGCTTGCATGGCACGCACCAGTTCGCCCAGAAGTCTACAACTACCGGTTTTTCAGAATTCATAATTTCGCTGTTAAAATCTCTGTCCTCAATCTCTTTGATCATTTTATCCAACTCTACCTCCAATGCTTCTTTCCGATTACCCGAAAGGTCATCCCACTCTCAGAAGAAAATGTCTTTCTGCCTCCCCGTATAATCTTCCGTTTATCGAATTCATGAAGCAGTTCATTATAATCATCTCATCGGGCAGGAGACTGCTCTTGATGTCGAGGTCGGCTGCCCTGAGGTTTTCCAGCCAGAGAAGAATATCCCTTTTCCGGTAACTGTCAGCCTGCCTCTTCAGTTTCCTGTACCAGTAACCACCCGCCCGGTAACCTTCTTTTATCTTCATAAGATCAAGAAAATGCCTGATCAGGTTGTATAATATCACGGAAGTACTTTCGGCTCCAGAACTTAATATTCCGATGAGCACCGATAGAGATCTCTTCTCGCCGCCCGGTGTCAGGCTATCTGTCAGATCGAACACCGCGTTCATCCGGTAGCTTCCTATTATATTCTCCACATCCCCGGCTCCAACACTTTCTCCCTGGTATACGATTCCAAGTTTCTGGATCTCATTCATGATATCATAGAGATTATCACCGATACTTCTCACCATGGACCTTGCGGCTTCATTGCTTATATCTATATTCAACTTACTGCATTTTCCCTTTATCCAACTGACCGTTTCCGCCTCAGTAAGCTTCTTGAACTCATAGACCTTTCCATTGGCGGCCACTGCATCCTGTAGTTTCCTGTAACCTGACGGCTGTCTGTTTCTTCTCCCCAGTTGGTTGTGGGTATTGTGTATCATTATTACTACGCTTGTACCGGCAGGATTCAGACAGTAATCGGTCAGCTTCGCGCAGCTGCCCTTGAGCTTTTCCAGTTCTTTGAGAACCAGGACCTTTCTCCCGGCCATGAAGGGATAGGAATCGGCATCAGAAATGAAACTGCCCAGGTCAACCTGGCCCGCGTATTCCACGCCAAGGTTGAAGGAACGGAGTTCCCGGTCCACTCTTGAAGATATTATCTTCTCGGCGAGCTGGTTCATGATGAACTCTTCCCTTCCCCTGAGCAGAAAAAGCGGGCAGTCCTCCAGCTCTTCCGCTTCCCTGAAAATCATTCTGTATCTCTTCAGGTTATCCCTCATTCTCACCAGTCCTGCAGTGTGCTGGACAGTATCCCGTCCACCAGGTCAGTGTAAACATTCTCCTTTGCGTCATCATAGGTCTGCTGCTGGGTAGACTCCAGGTAGTAGTCTCCCTTTCCCTGAATGTTCTTCTCTTTCCAGAGATATTCATTCTTGCTGCTGTCATACAGGGAAACCCTTATGGAAATAATCAGCCGGTACTGCTCGGCCTGTATATTCTGTAACTGGCTTTCGGAGAAGGTGTACGGTTCATTTTCATATTTAACCACCGCCCCCTCCAGGATCGCGTCCGCCTCATCCTCTGACAC